>JANMOK010000022.1:0-8901 GCA_031369165.1 Paracoccaceae bacterium | reverse complement strand
AAAACCTATTGGCGGGTGCCGGGGGCGGCGGGGATTCCGCCGAATTTCAACTGGAGCGGTTCAACTAATTTTCGCGGTGCCGAAGTGATGTATCCTGCGCCGACGGTGGAAACTGTGGGTGGTTTGCAATCCATCGGTTATCACGACGATGTTGTGTTTCCGATCCGAATTGAGCCCGATTTAGCCGGGACGCCGGTCGAGGCGAAGCTGCTTTTCACTTTCGGTACTTGTCTGGAAATATGCATTCCGGTTGAGCAACAATATTCGCTGACGCTAGACCCGGCATCCGACAATAACCGCGCCCTGATCCAGTCTGCACTTGACCAAAGGCCGGCTAACGCAGCCTTGGCGGGAGTCATTTCGGCAGAATGCAGCGTTCGGCCTGAGGGAAAGGACTTTGTCCTGTTGGCAAATATTCACATGAGCCGCCTGCCCCGCGATGTTCCCGTTGTGGTGTTTGAAACCGGCTCGAGCGACATCTGGGTAGATGCGGCGCAAACCCGCATTGAAGGTGACGATATCTTCACCCAGGCGCCGTTGCAATATTATGGAGCTGGCGGTTTGGTTTTGGAACGTTCCAAAATTCGCCTGACCTTGCTGGGCGAAGGCTACGCGGTTGATATTCAAGGCTGCCCGGCCTAAGAATTGCCATTCCCCGAACGGATTGAGCCCTTGGAACTGTGGATACCGATTACTCTGGCTGCCGCGTTTTTGCAAAACGTCCGGTCTGGCGTGCAACGCCATTTGAAGGGCGTGATGGGAACCACTGGAGCCACTTTCGTGCGGTTTGGCTTTGGCATGCCCTTCGCGGTGATATTGGTTTTGTTGCTGCATTTCGGCACAGGTTATGAATTTCCGGCGATTTCAGTCCGTTTTCTGATCTGGATATTCGTTGGCGGGCTGGCACAAATCGCCGCGACATTTCTGCTAGTGCATCTGTTTTCGTTTCGCAATTTCGCCGTCGCCACTGCCTATTCACGCACGGAACCGGCGATGGCGGCGGTATTTGGTTTAATTTTCTTGCGCGAAGGCGTTGCGCTGACAACTTTGCTGGCCATTGCCATTTGCGTTTTCGGCGTGATGTTGATTTCGGTGGCGCGGACGAATGTCAGTTTTCTTGGGCTTTTCACCGGACTGGCGCATCGCAATGCCCTGATCGGACTGCTCTCTGGAGCCTTGTTCGGCTTGGCGGCGATTTCGTATCGTGGCGCCTCATTGGCCTTGGGAGGTCCGAATTTTTTGATGCAGGCGTCAGTGACATTGGCGTTCGTGATCGTCTTGCAATCGATCCTGCTGGCGGCCTGGATGATTTTTCGCGAACCCAAGCAATTCGAGCTCGTTCGTCGCGCGTGGAAGCCGTCGTTGTTGGTCGGGATTGCTGGTGCTGGCGCTTCGCTGGGCTGGTTCACGGCGATGACGCTGCAAAACGCGGCGGTGGTAAAGGCATTGGCGCAGGTCGAAATGCTGTTCGCCTTTGGCACCTCGGTTTTCCTGTTCATGGAAAGGATCAACCGCACTGAGATTGGCGGATGCGTACTGATTGTCGCCGGAATAGTGGTGATGATGGTGTTGAAGGTCAGGTGAGGTCGCGGTGCTTGTAGACCAGGATGCCGAAGCTTTGGGTATATCTTTTGCTTTACGTGACCACATCGCCCCAAGCTTCGCGCCAATGTCGCCGGCACAGCGAGACGTAGGTTTCGTTGCCGCCGATCAAGACTTGGGCCCCGTCTTTTAACGTCTTTCCATCCGGCCCCTGGCGCACCACCATCGTCGCCTTGCGCCCGCAATGGCAGATGGTGCGAATTTCGCGCATGTCGTCAGCCAACGCCAACAAAGTGGCAGAACCGGGGAACAATTCGCCGCGAAAATCAACGCGCAGGCCATAACACATGATCGGCAGGTCCAAATCGTCGGCAGCGCGGGCCAGTTGCCAGACTTGTGCGGGGGTTAGAAACTGCGCCTCGTCGATCAGCACGCAAGCCAGCGGGCCGTTGCCATGTTCGCCTTTGATTTTGATGAATATGTCATCGGTCTGGTCAAAAGTATCGGCGGCCTCACCAATGCCGATGCGCGAGCCGATGCGCCCTTGCCCTGCCCGGTTGTCAAGCTTTGCGGTCAATAGATAGGTCCGCATCCCGCGTTCGCGATAATTGTGCGACGCCTGCAAAAGGATAGTCGACTTGCCGGCGTTCATGGTGGCGTAGTTGAAATAAAGTTTGGCCATGCGGCTTATTCCAGCAGTAAAAGCTTGGTATTGAAAATGCCCTCAACCCGGCGATTATCCTTAATATCAATGGTTTGGCCCGAATCCGCCGTGCGACCCAAGGTTGCGGCGAATTTGCCGCTGATTTGCAATTCTCCGTCGATAAATTCGGCGGCAGTTACCTGAATTTCCGCCTTGTCGCTTTGGGAAATATACATAATGTCAAGCGTACGGTAGTAGGCAATTTCGCGCGCCAGCACGTTAAATCCGCCGGCTTCGCGGATCAGTTCAAACGACAGCCAAATTGACCCTGCAGTTTCGAGGACGGTGTTTTCGCTGGTATGGCCGGAAATCTCGACCCAAGTATAGTCCGCGTCACCGCCCCAAGAACTTTGGCCACCTTCCGCGCTTGTTGTAACGAACCACCTGCTTTCATAGCCCTGCAAGGTGCCGAAGATTTGTCCAATGGTTTCCTGCGCCTGAGTTGCAAGCGGAAAAAATACCAAAAGCATGAGGAAAAGGCTTCGCATGGCCTTTTTTGGCAAAGGGCATGCGCGAAGGCAAGTCCGCGTCAGAATGGGTCAGCGATAAAAGACGTTGCCACCGAATTGACCGCGCGGATCGAGCGTGTTGAACCAGGCCGATCCTGCCCAGGCGGCCCGAAAGAACAGCGCACCCTTGGTAATGTCTTCGCCGCGATCGGCCATAAGAGTCGTCGCCATGTTGGCCGAGGCGGCCCTGACTTCGGCGGAACGGAATTCTTCCGAGATATTGTCGCAGCGATAGGAAAACTGGCACGAGCCGTTATAACGCTGGTCAACGACGCCGCAAATCGAACGCGGGAATCGAGGATCAGCAGCACGATTCAGGATGACTTCGCCGACGGCCCGGCGGCCTTGGTCGTTGGTGGAGCCGGCTTCGAAATAGATCGCTTCGGTCAGGCAGGAATGTTCGGATGCGCTGATCGCGACGGCTTTAGAGGATTGTTCGGGGCTCATGGCCAGGCCCGTGCAGTTGCCCAGAATCAGCGCGGCCGACGCGGCAAATCCGACTTTTCTGAGCGAAGTCAGATACTTGACGTTCTGGCGCACGTGGTCCACCCCCGGTTTGCAACCCGGTTTGGTTAGGCGGAGTCAGGGCCTGCACACAAGCTGCACAGATTCTTTGGGCGGAATCCAGCCGGTCACCCTGTGGATAACTTCAAAGGTTAACGGCAAAAACCCTGTGCACAATGCGTGCACAAAGCGTGCACCGGGCGTGCATACACTTCTGCAGATGCGGCAAAGGTTAACGAGCTGACGTTGCGGTCAGCTTGCGGTCCGGCGTCGCGCCAAGCCCAGCCCAACCAAAGCCGCCCCCAGCAGCGGCAGACCGGCGGGCAGCGGTACCGGCGAGGCGGTGATCGCAACGGAGTCGATATAGCCGCCAAGAGTGTCCTGGCGGCCACCCGCGCCAAAGCGCAGCGTAACGCCGTTACCATTGGTGTGAAACATCGCGGTGATGATTTCCCAAGCACCGAAAGATTTGGAAATCGTGCCTTCCAATCCGGCACCGAGCACCGAATAATCGATGCGGTTGGTATCACCCGGATTGCCGGCAATGCGGCCCATGTAGGCAAAGCTGAGCATGTATTTACCCGCCGCAAGGTTCAGTTTTTGGATCATCGCCGAATTCGAATGGGCGTTGTGGCTGTCGAGCTCGACTTTGACGTTGCCATCAAACGCGTTGACGCCCGCGACATTGCCGTTGTGCAGCTCGATCCCCGCACCCGAAGCCGTTGTCCAGCCGGTTATGGATGTGAAGACGTTCCAGTTGTTCATGCCAAGCCCGGTGCCGGACAAGTTCTCGAACGAGCCGTTGGTGACGAAATTGGTCACGGTCGAGGCTTGGGCTTGCGTGGTAAAGGCAAGAGCGGCGGCAAGCAGGGCGGTTTTGAAGTGCAAGCGGGGCAAATTTTCGATCCAATCGTTACGCGAGGGGCACAGACAGCGGTGGGTTGAGGGGCGTTATGACAGGCGATTGGGGCGGATTTTGGGCTTGAAATGATTGATTTGGGGCGGATATTTCGCTATATCTGCCGGTTATTGAGCGGCGAAAATTTATTTTCATTCGGGGGATGCGGGCATGAAAAAGCTTATTGTTGCCTTGTGTTTTGTTTCAGGTTGTTCGGATTTGTATTTGGACAACGCGGATCAGTTGCATCCAATCAGCCGCGGTTCCGGCCTTGATGAACTGGCGCTGGATGCCAGCGCGCTTGCCAGTGAATATGTGCAGGCCGCGGGATCGACACGCACGGTGCAAGATCTGTTGTCATTCACCGTCATTGCCGCTGCCGGGGCGACAGTTGCGGGGGCCGTTGGAACGGTTGGCGACGTTGAACTGGCGCATCGGGCGATTGTTGGCGTGGCCGCCCAGCAAAGCGGGCTGAGGCTGGCACCGAAAGCGGCGATTTTAGCCATATATAATGGGGCGAAACGGCTGAATTGTATTTCGACAGTTGCCGGCATTGGCGTCGCGCTGGGTTTGGAAGGGCAAGAATTGTCGGCCGGCCAAATAGCCACTTTTGGCGCGATTGAACATGTCAAGATTCTGACTCACGAAGGGATTGTGCGCGAAGTGGCCGACTACAGCGACCTGTTTGGTGAATTTACCAGCGGCGTTGAATCCGGTCTGGAACCGCTGAGCGATTTTGGCCCCGATGCCCAAGCCAGAAGCAGTCTGGCGCTGAGCCAATACCTGAAACTGCTGGCCAAATGCACCAATGAAGCAACGGTTGGCACGCCGGGGGATATACCGGTGTGAGACGCCACCGCCGCGCGCCTTAGTCCCGCTTGCGGCCGATCAACACCAGAATGTCATCGGCCATGCGGTCGCGTTTTGGCCGGGCAAGCACGTCGAATCCGGCCTTGTCCAGACAGGCGCCCAGCGTTTTTCCGGTGTAAAGGAAGGTGTGATAGCCGTGGCGAAAACCATACCAGCCGCGACCGTGAATGCGCGAGGCGGGGCCACCGAGTTTGGGCGTTTGCAATGCCACGATGCCGCCGGGCGCCAGCACGCGATGGCAGATGCGCAAAGTCTCGACCGGGTTGCGCACGTGTTCGATCACCGAATCCATCAGGACTGCATCGTAATATCCGCTCTCGACCGGGGCGGTCTCGATCACGTCGCGAAACACCCGGAAACCACGAGCCTCCGCTTCCGCCGCCCCGATGGGCGACGGTTCGACTCCGACGCATTCCTGATAATGCTTGGATGCCATCGCCAGATAATGCCCGTTGCCGCAGCCGACATCGAGAAACCGGCCCGAGGGTTTGGCCCTGACACACATGGCCATAAACCGTTCGGGATTGCTGCCGAAAATCCGGTTGATCAGCCGCCTTTTGGCATATTTGAACGCATATTTGCGCGACAGATTCTGCCGTTTCGGCGAAAACCAGTCACCGCCATCGGGATATTGTTCGGGCAAGGGCACCGGCCAGAGGCTGGTCAGGCCGCAAGTCTGGCAATCCCAGATCGACAAGGGAATTGAGCAGAGATTCCAGTGGTCGCCCACCGGCCAGGTGTGGCGCAGACGGAAGCTGCCACCGCCGCAGCAGGCGCAGGTGTGGGTTGGGGAGGAGCCTTCGGAAGCTGGAGGCATTTGCGGTTCCATAGCTGGTGTGCGAGAGGTTGAATGGAATGGGTGCGGGTTTGTCAACGGGGAGGTTGGCGATATTGGCGTATTCGTGTTTGTCAGCCATGTAGCGCAACATCGCCCGCCAGAGCGAAGATTGAAGAAGAGCCAATGAAAATCCGCATATCCCTGTCCCTACCTGCGTCGCTGAAATCAGCCGTTGAACATTACGCGGCGCGGGAGGGTGTTTCGCTAAATCAAGGTATCGCCTTGGCGCTGGCGGAAAAGATTGGCGCGACGCGGGCGGCGGAATTTTTTGCCGAGCGCGGGAAAGGCGGGGATGCGGAACGGACGGTGCGCTGGCTGGAGGGGTTGAAGTGAGGGGTGCCACCCTCTCCCGCAAGCAGGCGAGGATGTCGCGGGTGAAAGTGGCGTCGATGCCGGACATTTCCCTGTGGCATTGTTCGAACAAGTTAATGTATTGCGTATATCTGGTTTCCTGGCGAATGCCGGGAAAGCGAAAACCATGAACCGGGCGGGACAATGCACGAGTGTTTGCAGACCTTGGAATATCGTGCAGGCAGGTCAGCTGAAAGGAAAGCCGAACGATTTGGAAATCGGGCTGAACTCAAAAACAACCGCCGAATTTTAGCCGGACAATGTTGCGCAGCTGTTTGCGTTTTACGGGAGCGATAACGCATCATGCAAGCGCTGGGTCGCCTTGGAAATATATTCTTGAAAAGAGTCGGTCCCAGACCTTCGAGCAAATCTGGGCCGAAGGATACAAACCGTGAATTGGCGCGGCCGACCCAGTTGTTCAGGTCGCAGTGCCTTGTCGGCACATTTCACAAGACTGGCACTGTTCTTATGTCACGCATATTGAAGGAACTGGACAGGCAAGCCAATTTTGGAATCTGGAACATTGCGCGTGACGTATCCGAAGCCGTGCGATGGCAGGTCGCCTTCGATAATCATTCCCGGTTTGCGAATGAATCAGTCGACGTTCAGACAATGCCCTGCGTTGTGGTCATTCGTGACCCGCGGGATGTTGTCATTTCCTCTGCCTATTATCATGCGCATGCACGGGAAAAGTGGCTCCACCTGCCATCAGACAGGTTTGACGGGCAGACTTATCAGCAAAAAATCAACTCCTTGCCCGACATGGCTTCGCGTTTTCGTTTTGAGATGCGCAATGCGGCGGGCGGTATCATTGGATCGATGTTACGCGTTCGCGCCGCGGACGAGCACACCAATACCATGTTTGTCAAACTCGAGAGCTTGGTAGACGACGTTGATTTGGTGCATTTTCAGCTGCTTTTCAGGCATTTGGCGCTGGATCCGACATACATGTTGTTTGCGTTGGAGATTGCGCGGAATTGTTCATTGTTTTCAAACACATATGTCACGCGCAACCACGTCCGCAGCGGGCGGCCCGCACAATGGATCACAGAGTTCGATTCGGCGTTGAATGGCGAGTTTGCGACCTTGTTCCCCTCTGCGGCAGAGCGCCTTGGCTATTTGGATGAGCCAAAATAGGCGAACAGGCTTGCAGCGATTGTTTCGTGATTCACTTATCGCCCCTCCTGCAACGCCCGCACCTCGAGCTCCCCAACCCCCCGGTCCCGCATCGCCATAGCTGCGGCCCGCGCCCCGGCGGCCGTGGTGTAATAGGGAATCCGGTCGTAGAGGGCGACCGACCTGATGCCCCGGCTGTCGGAAATGCTCTGCGTGCCTTCGGTGGTGTTGAACACCAGTTGCACCTTGCCGTCTTTCATCGCATCGACAATATCGGGGCGGCCTTCGTAGACTTTGTTGATGGCTTTGGCGGGGATGCGGTGGCGGGCGAGGAAATCGCGGGTGCCGCGGGTGGCGATGATTTCGAAACCCAGTTCGGTGATGATGCGGGCGGCGTCCAGTATCAGTGCGCCTTTGTCGGCGTCTTTGATCGAGATAAAGCAGGTGCCGGAATTTGGCAGGTCGACGCCCGCACCCATCTGGCTTTTCAGGAAAGCGATGCTGAATTTGGCGTCGCTTCCCATGACTTCGCCGGTCGAGCGCATTTCGGGACCCAACAGCGTATCGACGCCGGGGAAGCGGGCGAAGGGCATCACGGCTTCTTTGACGGCGAAGCGTTGGGTGTCGGGGCTGGCGAGGTGCGGTTTGGGCCTGCCCTCACCCGGCCTGCGGCCACCCTCTCCCGCTTGCGGGAGAGGGGAAGGGGTGAGGGTGAACGACGCCAGTTTTTCCCCCGCCATCACCCGCGCAGCAATCGCCGCAACCGCCGAACCTGTGGCTTTGGCGACGAAGGGCACAGTGCGGCTGGCCCTTGGGTTCACTTCCAGCACATAGATCACCCCGTCTTTGATGGCGAATTGCACGTTCATCAGGCCGATGACGCCAAGGGCAAGGGCCATTTTGGCGGTTTGGCGTTTCATTTCTTCAATTACATCGCGGCCTAGGGAATAGGGCGGCAAGGAACAGGCGCTGTCACCGGAATGCACGCCGGCTTCCTCGATATGCTCCATCACCCCGGCGACATGCACGTCAGTGCCGTCGCAGATGGCGTCAACGTCGACCTCGGTGGCGTCAGTGAGGTATGAATCCAGCAGCACCGGACTGTCGCCCGACACATGCACGGCGGTGGCGATGTAGCGGGCGAGGTGTTCGTCGTCGCGCACAATCTCCATCGCCCTGCCGCCCAGCACATAGGACGGGCGGATGACCAGCGGATAGCCGACGCGCTTGGCGATCTGCATCGCTTCGGCTTCGGAACGGGCGGTGCCGTTGTTGGGTTGCTTCAGGCCAAGTTTTTGCAGCAGCGCCGAAAAGCGCTCGCGATCTTCGGCGAGGTCGATGGCGTCGGGGCTGGTGCCAAGGATGGGGATGCCTTCGGCTTGCAAAGCGTCGGCCAGTTTCAGCGGGGTTTGGCCGCCGAATTGCACGATGACGCCTTACAGGGAGCCGTTCTCCTGTTCGACCCGCAGGAGTTCCAGCACGCATTCCAGCGTGAGGGGTTCGAAATAGAGGCGATCCGAAGTGTCGTAATCGGTGCTCACCGTCTCCGGGTTGCAGTTGACCATGATGG
>JANMOK010000015.1:0-3446 GCA_031369165.1 Paracoccaceae bacterium | reverse complement strand
CCTGCCGGAAACCTCGATCCAGCTGGTGTCGACGCGCGACCGCGATGCTGTCGGCGAAATGCTGGCAATGAGCGAATTCATCGATGTGATCGTGCCGCGCGGCGGCAAGTCGCTGGTGGAGCGGGTGCAGGCCGATGCGCGGGTGCCGGTGTTCGCGCATCTGGAAGGGATTTGCCATGTTTATGTCGACAAGGCGGCTGATCTGGAAATGGCGCGCAAGATCGTGCTGAACGCCAAAACGCGCAGGACCGGCATTTGCGGCGCGGCGGAGACATTGTTGATCGACTGGCAGTTTTACACCAAACATGCGGCACCGATGATTGAGGATTTGCTTGCCGCTGGAGTTGAAGTGCGGGCGGAAGGCGAGTTGGCAAAAATCAGCGGCACGGTTGCCGCCAGGGCGGATGATTTTGGCCGCGAGTTTCTGGACATGATCATCGCCGCCAAGCTGGTGCATGGCGTGGATGAGGCGATTGAGCATATTCGGGTGTTCGGATCGAACCACACCGATTGCATCGTGACCGAGGACAAGGCGGCGGCTGAACGGTTTTTTGAACGGTTGGATAGCGCCATTCTGCTGCACAACGCCTCGACCCAGTTCGCCGATGGTGGCGAATTTGGCATGGGGGCGGAAATCGGCATTGCCACGGGCAAGTTGCATGCGCGGGGGCCGGTTGGGGCGGAGCAGTTGACCAGTTTCAAGTATTTGGTAAGTGGGACTGGGGCGGTGCGGGGGTAGGGTTTTGCTTAGAACCGTCACGTAAAATGCGAGAAGCCCTGCATTTTCAGCAGGGCTTTCCGCGACACGGGGATCTTTTGGGGGGAAAAGATCAGCCGCGCCAAGTCCGTATCGGGCCACAATCCATGTGGACGAAATTTGATCGGCCGTAGGTGCCAACGCCGCCAGAATTACAGGCAAGCGCCGCATGGGCCATTTGTTTGATTGAACGGGATTTGAGCCGGAGGTCAGCGGCCATACCCCTCATGTGATAGGAATTTGACGCCACGGCGCGGCTGCGGTTGCGCAGCATGGCGTTGGTGTGCGGGGTGCGATAGCCCGAGAGCAGCAAATAAGGCTCATCGGTTTCCAGCAGATTTTGCGTGGCGGCGATAATGTCAAGATTTCGGGCGTCGTATTTGACCACTTCATTCTCGCGCCAGTCGCGCATGAAATAGTTCACTTCTTTCATCGCCTCGGGGATATAATCGCCATCAACCCAGTAAATCGTATCGATAAATTCTCCGGTTCGACCGGAATACATTTTGACCCGGCGGATATCGCCGGCACCACGCAGAAGTGAGAAAATGCCAGCGTGACTGGGGGCCGCGGCAACCATGGCGATGCCAGCAAAAGCGCCCAAGAGTCCACGTCGTGTGGTTGTCACGTTACTCGACATAAATGAACCGACCTCAAATTGTCCCGCAGATCCGCTTTGCGCGGTTATTCGTTAATACACGTGCTTGTTACCGGCACAGTAATTGCATAAAACGAATCTGTCACCAAGTGTTAGTTTTATCTCACTTTTTTCCTCGGCGGGTCTTCGCCGATGCCCCGCCGGAATCGGAGTTTCGGATGCCGAAACGGCCCAATCGTGACCAATTTCCCATGCTTGATCTAAATGTTGAGCGTAAAAAGGGGGAAATAGCGACATCGCCACTTCAATTGTATATGATTTCAACAATACACTTGTGCGTGGTTATGGAGCAACGATGTTTGTTTTGGGCAACATTTTGAAACGGTCTTTTGCGGTGGCGTTAATTGGCCTGGCGTGGAGTTTTGGGTCAATTGCCGCCGCGCAGAACAGCGAAGCGACAACGGTCGTGCTGTCGGCCGAGGCGCGTGCTTTGGCCGAGCAACTGTCTGGCGCAGGGCCAGACCTTGCAGAAGCCTCGCTGTTTTACGCGGCGCGGAATTATCGGCCGTTGTTCACGGCCGACGCGGCGGTCTATGGAACGGCGCTGCTGAGCGCGCTGGGCGATGCGCCAAAACATGGGCTGCCGGTAGCGCGATATCACGCGCTGGAATTAAGCCAAGCAATGGAAGCCACAAACGATCCGCTGTCGGCAGCCAGCGCGGAAGTTTTGGCGGTCCAAGCCTATCTGCAATATGCGCAAGACCTGCATGCAGGTATTTTGGTGCCAAAAGAGGTGAATGGCGAGCTTGCAGTTCATGCTCCAAGGGAAGACGTGACCGAACTGCTTTCACGCGTTGTCGCGGCGGCTGATAGCGCCGATTTGTTTGCCGATTTGGAACCCAAGCACCCGCGTTACCGCATGTTGTTGGCCGAAAAAGCTAGAATTGAAGGCATGCTGTCAGCGGGTCTTGCTGCGCCGCTGGTCGAAGACGGGGCGATCCTTCGTCCGGGAACGAGCGGCCCGCGCGTGGCACAGATGCGGGCCCGGCTTGGGGCGATTGGTTTTTCGCAAGGTCTGGGTTCCTTGGAAATCTATGACGATGCCCTGCTGGAAGTGGTGAAATTGTTTCAGGCTGCCAATGGTTTAGCGGATGATGGTGCGGTTGGCCCGCGCACCGTGGCGATGTTGAACCGGTCCGACCGCGATTTGTTGCAGCAGGTGCTGGTCAATCTCGAGCGCGAGCGGTGGCTGAATATCTCGCGCGGCAGCCGGCATATTCAGGTGAATATCCCGGCTTTCGTGGCGCAAGTTTATGACAATGGGTCAATGGTTTTTGAAACCAAGACCGTGGTTGGCAAAGTTGGCAAGACCCAGACGCCAGAGTTTTCCGACGTGATGACGCATATGATGATCAACCCGTCGTGGCACGTGCCGGTTTCGATCATCACCAAGGAATATCTGCCGCAGTTGCAGGCAAACAATGATGCGATGAACCGGCAGGGTATCCAGATCTTTTACAAGGGCCGCCAGATTGACCCGACGCGGGTAGATTTCAGCCAGTTCAACCAAAGCTGGTTTCCCGTGACAATGCGCCAGCCGCCGGGGGCGGGCAATGCTTTGGGCAAGGTGAAGTTTCTGTTCCCCAACCAGTTCGATATATACTTGCACGACACGCCATCAAAAAGCTTGTTTGACAAGATCTCGCGGGCGTTCAGCCACGGCTGCGTGCGCGTGGCACGGCCACGTGATCTGGCATTGTTGCTGTTGTCGCGGCAGACGGATGACCCGGAAGGGTTATTCCAAAAACATCTCGATTCCGGCCGTGAAACCCCGGTCTATCTGGATCAGCCGGTGCCCGTGCACCTGACCTATTCGACGGTCTGGCAGAATGCGGCGGGTCAAATTGAGTATCTGGACGATATTTATGGCCGTGACGCCATAGTTTATGCGGCCTTGGAAGCGGCGGGTGTGTCGATCGACCTGCCAGAAAGCTGAATCGCTGTGGCTTTCAGTATTGCAGAAATCGCGGCGGCTTTGGGGGCGGAGGCTGAGGGCGACGTTTCATTGCGAATTTTGCGACCCGCCGAGCC
>JANMOK010000374.1:0-6720 GCA_031369165.1 Paracoccaceae bacterium | reverse complement strand
GCAATGTAGGTGCCCTTGGTGCGGATCGGCAGCGCCGTCGGGGTCCAGGTTTGACCCGAGTCGAGGTCTTGGAGGTAGATCGCTTCACCTGCGGGATCAGTCACCGGGTCGTTCGACCACGGTGTCAGTTGGTTCTCGCGGCTGTTTTCCGCCCAGACAAAGCTGCTGCCTTCGGCCGAAACCTGAAAGCCGAAATTGGGGTTTGCGATGACGTTTATCCAAGGCGCTGGGGTGGACTGCCCGTCTTGGAGGACCGTGACGTATTCGCGGCCATCAAGATCAAAACCACCCGTTCCGTTAAAAAACTCCAGTTTTGGCAATTCGACTAGCGTCGGTGGCAGAGGTGCCGAAAGCAGCCGCTGCGGCGTTGCAGGTGCTGCGGTGGGCAGCAGATCCAGCTGCACACCAATGCTTCCCCGGCTGGCGACCAACAGCACCGCCGCTGCGGCCAAGAGATGCCCTCGTGCCTCTGGCGAGGTCAAATCGGCGCGCAAGGCATAAATCGAACCGCCGACGGCGGCCAATGTCGGGCGCGATTGTGCGGAGCGCACCGCCGTTTCAACAGCGATCTGCAAGTCTTGCGCATAAGATGTGGAGCGGTCGTTGAGGATTACCAGATCGACTGGCAATTGTCGCATGCGCAGGTATTCGACCGCAGTAAGCACCTCGTGCAGTCGCCCGACATCCTCGGCATCGCTGATCAGGAACAGCACGATGGGAACATCGCCGGAAATCCCCAAGGCCCACAGATCGGACTGCGGTCCAGCCCCGGCGCGAATTTGTGCCACGCTGGCGCGCAGCCGGGAATCGCCGCGGATCAACAGTCCCGCCAGCCGCTGAAAATCCGATGCAGCAGCGGCGCTTAGCGCCAAATGGCGCAATTGTACCTGAGTTTGCGTCCACGCCAGCGTGACGGCACGACCAAAGGCAGACGCATCACGGTGCCGGTCGACCAGGTCCAGCAGCGCCTCCGGAGTCGAGGCAACCATGGTCCAGAACGTCACGCGCGCGCGACCGCCGCCTGGAATCAAGACCCGGCGGCGCAAGGCGAAAATCGGGTCAAGCACGGTTCCCTTGCTGCCAGACAACGGTGGTTCAGCCGATACGGGGTCCGCAAGACTGCGACCGCGTCCGATGAATCGCGCCCGGTCGGTTTCGTATTGCTGTGGTGCGGTTTCCTCGCCCTCGACCACGGCGATATGCGCCGCCCAAACATCGGGGTCGGAAGGGTTGCGCTTGCGCCGGGTAGCGATCAGAACACCCAATTCGGGCAGGTGGTCGGTGACGACAAACAGCTTGGAAAACGCCGGATGCGACAGGTCGGCGGCCGCTGGGGCCAACACCAGTTCGGCATAGGAGGTTACGTCGATCTCGCGCGGCTGCCGCCCGGTGTTCGTCAGCGTCACGCGCCGCGCTTCTGCGTTATCCTCGGCGGAAACGACAACTTCGGTGTGGGTAACAAGCTGGCGCGCGGTATGGGTGAAGGCTGCGTGATGCTCGCAGAACACCGCCCGGTGCAGGTCGGCTTCGCGCCCCTTGGGAAGAACCGCGGCCGACCACTGGCCGCCCGATCGCACGTCGCGCAGATAGATGAAGGCACCCAGCTGCATTTGGGTGGAGTCGGCGCGCGTGCGGGTGATCGCCAGGTCACCCCAACGGCTGAAGCCCGAGCCGGTCGGCGTCAGCATCACCCCGTAACTGCCGTTTGACAAAAGATGCGCGGTGGGGGTGGCTTCCGCCGGGTTCGCGAAATGGCGGACGACCGGCGCGGACTGTGCCTCGGCCGCTCCAACCGTTACTTCTCTGGCGCGCGGCACGGCCAGGGCAACGTCGCGCGGCACACGTTCTTGCAATAACAGTTCGACGGCCTGAATGATCGGTTCGGCGTGGAACCGGTCGCGCAACACACCGCCTTGCAAGCTATTTGCAATGGCGGTGATGGTCATGCCCTGATGATGCGCCATGAAGTTGCGCACAACCACACAGGTCGACCCTTCGGGCACGCGGGACGCAGTAAAATCCAGCGCTTCATAAAAGCCATAGCGACCTTCCGCCCCCAAATCTGCTAAAGCCGCGTAGTTCCGCAATGCCGCCTGAGGGTCCACCATAGCGGCGAGGCCCGTGGCGTAGGGGGCGATCACCCGGTTCGCGCTGAGCCCGCGCTTTAACCCCAGCCCAGGCACACCGAAGTTGGAATACTGATAGGTCATTTCCATATCGCGCGCATTGTAGGCGGATTCAGAAATTCCCCAAGGAATTGCCAAATTTGCGGCATAAGTCTGTTGCTGCGCGACCACACGGCGGTTGGTTTCCTCCAAAACCGAGCCGGCCGGTGCCCGCGTCACCAACGAAGGCATCAGATATTCAAACATGCTGCCCGACCAGGAAATCAGTGCCGAACCCGCGCCAATCGGGGTCGCACCCCGACCCAGCCGAAACCAGTGCCGGGTTTCAACGTCGCCCTTGGCGATGGCGAACAGGCTGGCCAGCCGCGCCTCCGACGCCAAAAGGTCGTAGCAATTGGCATCCAGCATGTTGGTCGATACCAGGAAGCCAATGGACAGCAGCTTCTTCTCCGGCTGCAGCAGAAAGCCGAACTCCATGTCCATCGCCATTTGCCGCGCCAATTGCCCGACGCCGCGCAAACGGCCGATGGCGGCAGGTTCGGCCAGCTGGCTGGCGTGGCTGGCGGCAATCGCTGCGACCCAAAATGCCAGGTCCGAGCCGGGACCAGCATGCTGTTCGGCAAGGGTTTCCGCTTGCGCAGCCAAGGCGGGCTGGTCCGCGACCTGTATGAGAAGTTCGAAAAGCTTCGGGTCGGGATTTTCTTCAAGCGTCTGTAGCGCAATTTTCCGTGCGTCTTCCAGCCCGCGCAGGTCCGGCGCGCAGACATTGGCTTCCCAGTGCTGGCAGGCCTGCGCGACGGCGATCAGATGCCCGGCAAGGTTACCGCTATCAACCGTGGAAACATAGGCCGGGTCCAGGACGCGCAAATCGGTGGCGTCGTACCAGTTGTAAAGATGGCCGCGGAAACGCGGCATCCTTGCCATGGTGGCAAGGGTTTGTTCCAACCGCGCGACCGCCTCTGCCTGACCAATCCAGCCCAGGTCTTTTGCTACAGTAACCGACAGCAGATAAAGGCCGATATTGGTGGGCGAGGTGCGGGTCGCCACCACCGGTCGGGGAATTTCCTGAAAGTTGTCAGGGGGCAGGAAATTGCTGGATTGGGTCACAAAGGTCTCGAAATAGCGCCAGGTCCGGCGCGCGATCAGGCGCCAGGCCTCGCGTTCGGTGGCGTTTAAAGGGCGAGCAGCTCTCGCGGCACGCGGCAGGCTCATCCACCGCGCGATGGCGGGCGCAGCAAGCCAAAGCACAGCAAAACACAGCACCAGCGGCCAGACAGTTGCATTCAGCGCCCCAGCCAAGCCGCAGGTCAACAACCCTAAAGCCACGCCACTCGCACGTTCCATATATTGCCGGAAATACCCGGGTATCCGCGCCCCGCCCGATTGTGCAGCCGTTACCCATTCCAGCAGATGTTGGCGGCTGCGGAGCCGGAACAATGTGCGGACAATCGCGTCCAGCATTTGCGCCGCGGTGTCAGCCAGCAAGACCACCAACAGGGCGATCTGGGCAAACGCAATCCTTACGTCGCCCAGCAACGCCTGAACGTGACTGCGAGACGCGATCCCCGCCCGCCCCGGCAGAATTGCCAGCGGCAGGGCGATCACCCGCGGCAAAGCCAATAAGACGAGAACTGCAGCGGTCCAGGCCAGTGCCTGCGGCAAAGGCTGCAGCCAGCCTGCAAACAGCGACAGCAAAGCCAGCGGCGCCAGCAGTGAGCGGCGCAGATTATCCACCATCTTCCATCGGTTTACCGCTGAAATCCCGCCGACAGTTTTTTGCTGGCCGCTGATCCACGGCAGCAGCTGCCAGTCTCCCCTCGCCCAGCGGTGCTGCCGGCTGGCATCGACGTCATGGCGGGCGGGAAAATCCTCGACCACCTGGATATCCGAGGCGAGGCCTGCGCGCGCGAAGGCACCTTCGAACAGGTCATGGCTGAGAAGAGTGTTATCGGGCACCCTGTCCGCCAGCGCGGCCATGTATGCATCGACGTGATAGATACCTTTGCCAGTGAAGGATCCTTCGAAAAACAGGTCCTGATAGACATCTGAACTGGCCGCCGCGTAGGGTTCGATCCCGCCGGGGCTGGACGAAATGCGCTGGTAAAGCGACCCTTCATGGCCCGCAGGCAACGCGGGGGTCACTTGAGGCTGCAAGATGCCGTAGCCTGAGGTTACCCGCTGGCTGGCGGGGTCGATGACCGGACGGTTCAGCGGATGCGCCATCTTGCCGATCAGTCGGCGAACTGTATCGCGCAGGATGCGGGTATCAGCATCCAGCGTGATGACGAATTGCACGCCTTGCGGAACGACCTGTCCGGGAAGGAAACTGGTATCGGTCGCCCCGCGCAAAAGCCGATTCAACTCGAAAAGTTTGCCCCGTTTGCGTTCCCACCCCATCCAGACGCCTTCGGCGGCGTTCCAGCGGCGCTGGCGGTGCAACAGCAGAAATCTGTCACCGTCGTCCGATGGGTAGGTCGCGTTCAACGCGGCAATCGCTGAGCGCGCCTCCGTCACCAAGGCAGAGTCTAGCGGCGTGGTTTCTTCGCTGGCATCTGGCCCATCTGACAACAGTGCGTAATGCACCACCCCACCGACGCTGGACAGGCAATGCACTTCCAGCCGTTCGATGTGCTTCTTTAGGTCTTGAGCATCAGTCAGCAATACGGGTACGGCGACGAGCGTGCGCAGATCGGCGGGAATACCTTGCTCCAGCGCCAAGCCCGGCAGCGGCCATGGCCGGACCAATCGTGTGATCATCAGATTGATCAACGCGGTTCCCGCCTCGAGCGCGACCCCGAGACCGGTCAAAACAAGGGCTGCTGCATGCAATCCAGTCAGCCACAAACACGCAGCCACGAACAGAACCGACGCAAATGCAATGGCTCCAAGGTAGCCCGGCAGGCCCAATCGTCGCAAATGATGCAACAGCGCGATCCGCAGCGGTGGCGCATAGCCAAGATTGTGTCGCAGAGCGTCAAGTCCGGCTCCGATCAACGCAAACCCCGGGTCTCGCGTCAACGGCGTTTCCCCGGCCATCGTCATCGACAACGCCGCTTCGGTGACCGCAGCCTCATCGTGGCCCGAATGGCGCGAGAGCGTCTCGATCGCGCCGCGATAGCTGTTGCGGGTGGCAAAATCCATGTCGCTATAACCCGGCACCGTTCGCAGGCGGGCATCAATCAGGCTAGCTGCTTCAAAAAAATCGGCCCAGTCCATTTCCGAAAGTCGCCGCATCGAGGTGACGATATTGCGCATGGTGACGTTCGACGCCCCCTGTCGCGCCAAAGCGTTGGCCACGACAATCTCGACCGTCATTTCCTTCTGTCGCAGCCGCTCATCGAGCCAACCCGCGAGCGGGGTTTCTGCAGGATCAATGCCGCGCAGACGCTTGGCGATCTGCGCAGCCATGACGTCGGGCAATTCCACACGGTCCAGAGCCGCGAGCATCGCATGTGCCGAAATCCCGGGAATACCCGCCGCGACAGCCTGATCGACCAAGTCGTCCGCCTGTCGCCGCAGGCGGGCGGCCTCGGTGATCTGAAAAGCAAGTCGGCGCATGTTCTCGATCAAGACGATGCGCAGGGTGATTGCCACCGCCCACAACTCGCCGATCGTTAGCGGTTGCACCGTCTGATAGGCCTGCACATAGCGCAGGAGACTGATTTCAGACAGCAGGCTGTCGGTATGCGCGACATAGGCCCAAGCCAGCCCCAGCACGCGCGGGTAGCCTGCAAATGGACCATCGGCCAGTTTGGGCAAATGGCGATAATAGCCAGGTGGCAGATCGTCTTCGATCTGGCGCAGCTGTTGTTCGACAATATGAAAGTTGTCCAGCAACCACTCGGCGGCGGGCGTGATGGTCCGACCTGCGTCCAAGGCCTGTGCGCCAGAGCGATAAGCGGTCAGCAGGGCCTTGGCATTGTCCTTTACGCGGCCGAACAGGCTGGCCACCGCTGCGGGGCGCCCCTTTGCGGCGGTTTGTGCGGCGGCCAAGCTTACTGCATGATGTTCCAGCCGCTCGATTCCGAACAAATCCGACCGGATCGGCGCGATGTCCGCCCAAACGTCCGCAGTGCGTCTAGAACTGCGCCAATCGACAAAGGACGCGCGCAGATTCACCCAGCTTTAACCTCCTCGATTTCTGGCAGCGGCGGCTCCGGCACATCAGCCGACGGTGTGCTGGGGGCCTCTTCTTCAGACGCAACTTCCGTAATTTCCGGCAAGTCGGCCCGCACGCGGCGTGCCATGGCAGCCCATTTGACCTCAATCTGATCCCAGTTCATCGGCTTTCCTTTCGAGTAATGCATGAACAATGCTCCAACTGACGCTACCGGTTCCGCTGATGTACATTTTCAGCGGCATTTCAGGCTTGCGCTTGCTGCGCTTCAATCGGATTGGACCTTGGATGTATCCCGTTGGTCTTGGGTATGATCGTGGCCTTCTTGTCTCGTCTGCGCTGTTGTGCCTGCCGGGCAATTCCCGCTTCCAACAGCCCATCCAGACAGCCACAATCATAGCGGCGGCCGGAAAAGCGGAACGCCGAGAGCGGCAAGCGCTCTGCATCCGCATTGATGGCATCGGTCAATTGCATCTC
>JANMOK010000371.1:0-2439 GCA_031369165.1 Paracoccaceae bacterium | reverse complement strand
TGGTCCTTGTTGGCGGCCGACGGTTTGCCTCACCCTTTGGCACATTCGTCGCCCCCAACATATCGCCCGACCCGGCCAACGGTATCGGCGACTGGTCGGCGATGGATTTGGCCAACGCCATGAAAAACGGAGTATCGCCGGAGGGTCGGCACTATTTCCCGGCCTTTCCCTACACCTCATATTCACGGGTAGAACTGGCGGATATCGTTGATCTCAAGGCCTTTCTGGACACACTGCCCGCTGTCGCGACGCCCAGTCAGCCCCATGAGGTTGGCTTTCCCTTCAACATCCGCCGCTCACTTGGCTTGTGGAAAATTTTGTTTTTCAGCGACAACCCGCGGGTGGACACCAGCCAAGCTCCCGAACCAGTGCAGCGCGGCGCCTATCTTGCCGAAGCCTTGGGCCATTGCGGCGAGTGCCACACACCGCGCAATTTTCTGGGCGGATCGAAAATCTCCAAATGGCTGGCGGGCGGGCCAAACCCCGAGGGCAAAGGCACGATTCCCAACATCACCCCCGGCAAACTGACGTGGAGCGAGGGGGAAATCGTCGAGTTCTTCTCCACCGGTTTCAAGCCGGATTTTGACACCGCGGGGGGCAATATGGCGTTTGTCATCGGCAATCTGCAGCAATTGCCGGTTTCAGACCGCCAAGCCTTGGCGGCATACCTGAAAGCAGTGATGCCGGTTGAATAGTGCTCAAAAAAGTCTAGACGGCACCAATGACCCGTTCTTTGGGGTCAAACGACCAACGAAACCGCTGCCAAGTTATTTCCGGACCCTGCAATGACCAAGCCGATCTACATACTCAACGGCCCGAACCTGAACTTGCTGGGCAAACGTCAGCCGCAGATTTATGGCCATGACAGCCTTGCCGATGTCGAGACGGATTGTGCCAAAGCCGCCGCGCTGACGGGTCATCAGGTTAAATTGCTGCAAAGCAACCATGAAGGCCAGCTTGTAGACTGGATCCACGAGGCGCGCGAAAAAGCAGCGGGCATCGTCATTAACGCCGGGGCGTTCACCCACACGTCGATCGCCATCCTGGACGCGCTCAACGCTTTTGAGGGGCCAGTCATCGAAGTGCATATTTCCAACGTCCACAAACGCGAGACCTTCCGACACCACTCGTTTGTTTCGCTGCGTGCTGACGGCATTATCGTCGGTTGCGGGGTGCAGGGTTATAGTCTGGGCGTACAGCGGATAGCGGCGTTGTCGGCAAACAAAGCAAGGTGATGGGCGTATGACCGACCTTCCAAAAAACCATTTCAAACAGGCCATCCGCGAAGGTCGCCAACAAATCGGGCTGTGGTGTTCCATCGGCAGCGCCTACGCCACCGAGGTCGTCGCAAATTCTGGTTTTGACTGGCTTTGCCTTGACGCCGAACATTCGCCAAACGACGTCTTGACAGTCCTGCCGCAGCTTCAAGCCATGTCCGGTTCGTCAACCAGCGCCATGGTTCGCCCGCCGTGGAACGATATGGTGCTGATCAAGCGTTATCTTGATATTGGTGCGCAGACGCTGCTTATTCCTTATGTGCAAAGCGCTGAAGAGGCGGCGGCGGCAGTTCGTTTTACGCGCTATCCGCCCAAGGGCGTGCGCGGTGTCTCGTTGGTTTCCCGCGCTACCGGATATGGGCGGATCAAAGAATATGTGGCCAAGGCCGCCTCTGAAATCTGTGTGATCGTGCAGGTGGAAACACTGGAAGCACTGGAACAGATCGAAGCCATCGCGGCCATAGATGGCGTGGACGGCCTGTTCATCGGCCCGTCTGACCTTGCCGCCAGCATGGGCTATCTTGGCCAGCCGGGCCACTCAGAGGTGAAACGGCTGATCGAAGCCACCATTCCGCGCATCACAGCCACCGGCAAACCCGCGGGCATTCTGACCGGAGACCTGGACTTTGCCCAACGCTGCATTGACATCGGCAGCACGTTCACTGCCGTCGGCAACGACATTGCCATCCTGGCGCGCGAGAGCGAGAAGCTGGCAGCGAGGTTTCGGGTCTAGCGTTGGCAAGGTTTTAGACCTTTGACGAGTAATAAGTATGAATTTTTCGCTCGCGCTTCGGTCCGCTACTCGGAGCGCTTAAACGATAGCACCAATTCGCGCTCCAGATCGTTTTTCAACGTGTGGGACACAAACTCGCTTGCCGCGCAGGTCGCCAAGTTTAGCGCTGCAATCAATGGCGCGTCATAAGTACCAGACAGCAGGACAATGTTTTCCTTGGCGAGCATGTCCCGCGTTCCGCGACCGGCATCGCCGCGAATTCTGCGCATGAAATCCTTCTGCAATGCTGTGGCTTCTATCATCGGGCGGGCAATCGGGCGGCCCTGAACCTCTCTGAAAAGAACCGCGACACGCTCATTGCCGGTCTTGCCTTCAAAAATGCGAAGTACGGCATCTGCCGGAACCGTCCGCCAAAAATTGGGTGGGTAG
>JANMOK010000349.1:0-5682 GCA_031369165.1 Paracoccaceae bacterium | reverse complement strand
GGGTAGGGCAGCTTGGTCGCCGCGCGATACCGTCAGCCTGACGCGCAGCGGTTTCATCGGCAATCCGGTGGGGTTTCGCTGTGTCAAGATGATCGCCGAAGCGGCGGCGGCTTTGCCGTTTGTTTTGCAGGACGATGAGCGTCGCTATGACACGCATCCGGTGTTGAAACTCTTGGCGAAACCGAACAATTCGCAGGGCGGGGCGGCGTTATTTGAGGCGTTTTTCGGACAATTGCTGTTGAGCGGTGACGGATTTCTGGAAGCGGTTGGCGGGGCGGGAATTCCTTACGAATTGCATGTTTTACGCTCGGACCGGATGAAAATTGTGCCGGGGCCGAACGGCTGGCCGGTGGCCTGTGACTACGAAGTTGGCAGCAAAAAGCACCGGTTTGATCTGGCCGGCGATGTGGTGCCGGTGCTGCATGTGCGCACCTTTCATCCCCAGGACGACCATTACGGACTGTCGCCGTTGCAGGCGGCGGCCTCAGCTTTGGACGTGCATACTTCGGCCAGCCGGTGGTCGAAGGCGCTGCTCGACAATGCGGCGCGACCATCGGGGGCGATTGTCTATAAGGGTGCTGACGGCATGGGGTCCTTGGGGGCAGACCAGTATGACCGTTTGGTCGAGGAGCTGGAAAGCCACCACACCGGAGCGCGCAATGCCGGGCGACCGATGCTGCTGGAAGGCGGGTTGGACTGGAAGCCGATGGGGTTTTCGCCGGCCGATATGGAGTTTCAAAAGACCAAGGAAAGCGCGGCGCGCGAAGTGGCTTTGGCCTTTGGCGTGCCCCCGATGTTGCTGGGGCTGCCGGGGGACAATACCTATGCGAATTATCAGGAAGCCAACCGGGCGTTTTATCGACTGACGGTGCTGCCGCTGGTCGCCAAAGTGTTGGAAGCGATGTCGGGCTGGCTGTCGGATTTTGCCGGTGAAACGATTGCGCTATTGCCCGATTTGGACAACGTGCCGGCGTTGTCATCCGAGCGTGACGCCTTGTGGAAGCGCGTCGCCGGGGCGAATTTTCTGACCGAGGGCGAGAAACGCAGCCTGCTGGGTCTGCCGAAATTGGCGGGTGAGTGATGTCGACGCCGGTTTCACGCGGCGGCGGCTCGCGGTTTTTGTACGAGCCGTTCGACGTGGCCAACGTGCGCATTGATGCGACCGAGCGGGTGTTTGACGAGCGCTGGAAGGCGTTGGAGCACCGGTTGGATAGCATCGATGCGGCGATGAACCGGCTGGAAAAACGCATCTGGCTGGCGGTGTTTGGCACGGCAGCGTTCTTTCTGGCCGAGCTGGCGCAGCGGATTATGAACTTATGAATTTGGAGGCTGGCATGGAGCGTTCTGGGCAGATTCCCGGATTGGAATTGAAGTTTTGCAAGTTTGAGTCGGTCGGGTTGGTGGGCGATGACGCGGGGATAGCCGGTTATGCCTCGCTGTTTGGATCCAAGGATCAGGGTGGCGATCGGGTGGAGAAGGGGGCCTTTGCGGCGTGTTTAGCCAAGTCGAAATCGGTGAAAATGCTTTGGCAGCACGATCCGGCGCAACCGATTGGGGTTTGGGACGAAATCCGCGAGGATGCGACCGGCCTGTTCGTAAAGGGCCGGCTGCTGACCGAGGTGCAGGCGGGACGCGAGGCTTTGGTATTGCTGAAGGCCGGGGCGATTGACGGCTTGTCGATTGGCTATCGCGCTTTGCGCAGCGAAAAGGCCGAGGGCGGCGGGCGGATTTTGCACGAAATTGAACTTTGGGAAGTGTCGCTGGTGACGTTTCCAATGCTGCGCGAGGCGCGGGTAACGGCGTCGGACGAGGACGCGAAGTTGGTCAAGGAGATGGCCGACTTTTTTGTGAAGGCCGGGGCCCTGTTGGGCCAGAACTAAATTTAAGGAAAATTGATGAAAGAACTGGAAGCCAAAACTCGGGCAGGCGCTGGCTTGGCCGAAGCAAACCCTGCTGGGGAAATCAAAACGGCGATGGCCGGATTTCTGAGCGATTTCAATACATTTCAAAGCGACATTAAATCACGTCTGAAAGAACAGGAGCAAAGACTGACCATGCTGGATCGAAAATCTGTAGCGGATGCGCGTCCGCAATTGTCCCGCGCGGCTGATGGGGCCACGCCGCACCAGAAAGCATTTGCCGCCTATCTGCGACGTGGCGATGACGATGGTCTGCGCGGGTTGCAGGTCGAGGAAAAAGCCCTGTCTTCGGCGGTCAATGCCGATGGCGGGTATTTGGTGGTCAAGCAGGTTGCTGACCGCATCACCGGCGTTTTGCGTGGTGCAGGTTCGGTGCGGGCGATTGCCAATGTGGTAAGCGTTGAATCCAACGGCTATGACGTTTTGGTTGATACAACCGATATCGGCGCTGGTTGGGCGTCGGAGACTGCGGCGCAGACAGAAACCGGCACGCCGGTGATCGAGCGCATCACCATCGCGCTGCACGAACTTTCGGCTTTGCCGAAGGCTTCGCAGCGGTTGCTGGACGACGCGGCCTTTGACATCGAGGAATGGCTGGCGGCGCGGATTGCCGACAAGTTTTCGCGGGCTGAAGGTTTGGCGTTTGTGTCCGGCGATGGCGTGGATAAGCCCAAAGGGTTCCTGACCTCGACCAAAGTTGCCAATGGTTCTTGGGCCTGGGGCAATCTGGGCTATGTGGCGACCGGTTCGGCGGCGGATTTCAACGCGGCGCAACCGGCGGATGCGATTGTTGATCTGGTGTATGCTTTGGGTGCACGTTACCGCGCCAATGGCACGTTCGTGATGAACTCCAAAACCGCGGGTGCCGTGCGCAAGATGAAAGACGCCGATGGGCGTTTCTTGTGGTCTGACGGTCTGGCAGCGGGCGAACCGGCGAGATTGCTGGGCTAACCGGTGCTGATAGCCGAGGATATGCCGGATATTGCGGCCAATGCCTATGCGATTGCCTTTGGCGATTTTGGCACCGGTTACACGATTGCCGAGCGGCCTGATTTGCGCATTCTGCGCGATCCGTTCAGCGCCAAGCCGCATGTGTTGTTTTATGCCACCAAGCGTGTTGGCGGTGACATCAGCGATTTTGCGGCGATTAAACTGCTGAAAATCGCGGTTTCTTAAAAACGTGGGCGGGTGGGGCGAGGCCTCACCCGCCCCTCCGGGGCACCCTCTCCATGAATGGAGAGGGGACAGGCACCCCCCGCATCTGGCCCTTGATGCGGTCCCCCTCGTATGGCGTCGGGCGTTGCGGGGGGTGCTTTTTCAATTTTGGAGTGGTTGTCATGTTGAATGAACTTGGATCGCCGGCATCGGCATCCATTCCGGTGGCGGCATTTGCCGAGCATTTGCGGCTGGGCAGCGGCTTTGCCGATGACGGGTCGCAGAATTCGTTGCTGGAGGCGTGCCTGCGGGCGGCTTTGGCGGCGGTAGAGGCGCGGATTGGTTTGGCGCTGCTGGCGCGACGGTTTCTGTGGAGCCTGACGCGCTGGTCGGATGAGGCGGGGCAGGTGTTCCCGATTGCACCGGTGGTGGCGCTGGAAAGCGTGACGCTGAAGGACCGGGTTGGCGATGTGATAGCGGTTAACCCCAGCATTTGGGTCTTGATCAAGGACGGACGGCGGCCAAAGCTGCGCGGGGCGGGCGGGTATCTGCCTTGTTTTCCGACCGACGGGTTTGCCGAGGTTATTTTCACCGGCGGCTATGGCGAGACTTGGGACGCGGGTCCGCACGTTCTGCGCCGGGCGGTGTTTCTTTTGGCGGCGAATTATTACGAGCAGCGTTCGGCGATTGATGAAACCGTGCCGGTTTCGGTTTTGTCGCTGCTGATGCCCTACCGCGATATTCGGTTGGGGGTTTTGCGATGAAAAGCCAACCGTCGCTAAATCGCCGGTTGGTGCTGGAAAGCCGTCTGGACACGCCCGATGGCTTGGGCGGCTTTGTCATTTCCTGGGTACCAAACGGCGCACATTGGGCGCAGGTGCGGGCGCAATCGGCGCACGAAAGCAAGATTGGCGAGCGCGATACGGCGGTAGTGAATTACCGCATTCTGGTGCGAAGCGCGGCCATTGGCGCGTCATCCAGGCCGACATCGGCCCAGCGTTTTCGGGAATTTGAGCGCGTTTTCAACATCCTGGCTGTGGCTGAACACGGCGAGGACGGCCGGTTTCTGGAATGTTGGACCGAGGAGGGCCGGGCATGACTTATGCTGTGTCGGGTGCGTTGCAACGGGCGGTTTATGAGAAGTTGGTGAGTGATGTCGCTTTGGCGGCATTGGTTGGGAGCGCGATTTATGATGCGCCCCAGCCAGCTGGTGCCAGTGATGCGCCAGAGCATGTGACCCTTGGCGAGGAGACCGCTCGGGCGGCGTCAACCAAGACCAGCGCGGGGGCGGTGCACGATTTCAACGTATCGGTGCATTCGAAATCCGAAGGATTTGCCAAGGCCAAGGCGGTAGCCGCGGCGGTTTGCGATGCGCTGGTAGATGCCTCGCTGACGCTGGTTCGGGGTCATTTGGTGGCATTGCGCTTTGTATGGGCGCGGGCGGAACGCGGCGAACCGGGCGAACCGCGCAAAATCATTTTGCGGTTTCGTGCCGTGGTTGAAGACAATCTTTAAGTTTTGGAGAACGACATGGCTGCTCAAAAGGGCAAAGACCTGCTGATAAAAATCGACATGACCGGTTCGGGGACGTTTCAAACGATCGCCGGATTACGGGCGTCGCGGATCGCGTTCAACGCGGAAACCGTCGATGTGACCAATCTGGAATCCGCCGGTGGCTGGCGCGAATTGCTGGGCGGGACGGGAATTCGTTCGGCGGCAATATCGGGTTCGGGGGTGTTTCGCGACGCCGATACTGACGAGCGGGCGCGGCAGATATTCTTTGACGGCGATGTGCCGCTGTTTCAGGTCATCATCCCCAGTTTTGGCATCATCGAAGGCAAGTTCCAGATTACTTCGATCGAGTATTCCGGCCAGCACGACGGCGAGGCGGTTTACGAGATGGCCTTGGCGAGTGCGGGTGCCCTGACGTTCGCGGCAATCTGATGGCCAATCCGTATCGCGGCGAAGTTTCGGTAGAACTGAATGGCAAAGCGCATTTGATGCGCTTGCCTTTGGGCATTTTGGCGGAGTTGGAGGAAAGCCTGGGTGCCGAGTCCTTGGTGCAGTTGGTGGAGCGGTTTGAACAGGGGGCGTTTCGCGCCAAGGACGTGCTGGTCTTGTTGGCGGCGGGATTGAAGGGAGCGGGGTCGGAGATTTCTGCCGACTTGTTGGCGGTCGCTGAATTCGCCGGTGGTGCGGTCGGGGCGGCCAAGGCGGCAGCGCGGCTGTTGCGCGTGACATTTGCCTTGCCAGACGAAGGCGCATGAAGCGGCTGGGCTGGCGGGCACTGATGCACAAGGGCTTGGTCGAGCTGAAGTTGCCTCCGGATGTTTTCTGGGCGTTGACGCCCGCGGAATTGGCTCTGATGGCGGGGGTTGGCGGGGGCGCGGCGGTGCTGTCGCGTAAGGGGTTGGCGGATTTGTTGGAGCGGTTTCCAGATGCGGTGGGCGATCCCCGCCTGCGCGGGGATGACAAACGGGAGGTGGAATGATGGCGGACGTTGAATTTGAGGCAGAACGGCTGGCGATGATCGCGGCCGATCTGGAAAGCTCGGTCGCGGGCACCGAAGCGGTGACTTCGGCGTTTCGCGCCGAACTGGAAGATGTGA
>JANMOK010000106.1:0-4353 GCA_031369165.1 Paracoccaceae bacterium | reverse complement strand
GCGCCGCCATCGGCAACCAGACCGGCGGGCGCGTTGGCTTTTTCCTGCAAACCGACGATTTCGACGGCGACCACGCGGCCATGCTGGCAAAAGGCGTCCATTTCAAAGAACTCCCCCGTCACGAATCCTATGGCAAAGTCGCTGTTTTCACCGATCCGTTCGGCAATGACTGGGATTTGCTGGAAAAGGCGGCCACCTGACCAAACGGCACGCAGAAGTTACGTTTGAGCATCGAAGTGGTTGGCATCCGGAAAAATGGTCGTCGGACCGATCACCTTCTCGCCAAGGCGCTGGACAAACTGCCTTACCCTCTCCATTATGTAATGCATTCTATCGTCATCCTTACATGTATGGCTCTGCAATGATCCACTCAACTCTTACTGCCAAAGGCCAAACTACTCTGCCCCGGCAAGTTCGCGACGCACTCGACCTCAAGCCTGGTGCGCAGCTCCATTACGAAATCCGTGACGGCAAGGTCTGGCTGTCCAAGGCACCCGACATCATGGATTTCTTCGGCATCCTTCACCAACCCGGCATGAAACCCAAAACTCTGGAAGAAATGGAAGCAGGTGTCACGGCAGCAGTCGCGGAAAGAAACCGCCGATCCTTGCCTTGATCGCCGTCGATACCAACGTCCTCGTCCGCTTTCTCGTCCGCGACGATCCCGCGCAAGCCGCACTTGCCGCCGCGGCACTTGATGCCTGCAGCATCGAAGATCCGGCTTTCGTTTCCCGCGAAGTCGCCATTGAACTGTTTTGGGTGCTGGAGCGCGTCTACGGCCTGTCACGCAACGACACTGCTGAAACACTCGCTAACCTCCTTCGCGCCAGTCGCATTGCATTTGAAAATGCCCACCGAGTCGCCGCAGCGCTTTCTGGCACCTTGGCATCTGGTCTTGATTTTGCCGACCAACTGATTGCCTTTGCCGCTCGCGACCAAGGTGCCTCGACCACGCTGACGTTTGACAAACGCGCCGCAAAAATTGAAGGCATGACGTTGCTGGCTTAGTCGGCAGGGCTCCAGTACCAGAAACGCAACCCCTTGCTTCCCCTCAAACTTCTGCTTCTATACCGGCAGGAGCAGCTTTTGACCCAACCCGTCCCTCTCGAAACTTTCATCACCCGCTGGCAGGCCAATCGCGGCGGGCAGGAACGCGCCAACTATGCGCTGTTCCTGTCCGAACTCTGCGATGTGCTCGGCGTCACCCGCCCCGACCCCGCCGGACCCGACACGGCGATGAACGCCTATGTCCTCGAACGCGCCGTCACTTTCCGCGAGGCGGGTGACCGTATCGGCAATGGCCGCATCGACCTCTACAAACGCGGCTGTTTCGTGCTGGAGGCCAAACAAACCCGCTGGAAAGGCGGCCCCAAGGAAATCCTCGCCGAAAAAGACCTGTTCGGCGAAGAAGACACCAAATCGCGCACGAACAAATGGGATGTGGCCGCCCGCAACGCCCGCGCTCAGGCCGAAAACTATGCCCGCGCTCTGCCGGTATCCGAAGGATGGCCGCCCTTCATCCTCGTCTGCGACGTCGGCCATTGCATCGAAGTTTTTGCCGATTTCAGCGGTCAGGGCAAAAACTATGCCCAATTCCCCGACCGCCAAGGCTTCCGCATCCTGCTGGAGGATTTGCGCAACCCGGAAATCTGCACCCGCCTCGCCAAAATCTGGACTGACCCGCATTCGCTTGACCCCACCAGACACGCCGTCAGCGCCTCGCGCCAGATCGCCGGTTATCTGGCCGAAGTCTCGAAACGGCTGGAGGCCGCCAAACACAATCCCGAGGAAGTGGCGCATTTCCTGATGCGCTGCCTGTTCACCATGTTCGCCGAAGACATGGAACTGCTGCCGGAAAATTCGTTCAGCAACCTGCTGGAACGATGCGTCCAAGACCCAAAGAAGTTCCCGCCAATGGTCGAACAACTCTGGCAGGCGATGGACAAAGGCCAATTCGCTTACGGCATCGAATCCGAAGTCCGCCGCTTCAACGGCAGCCTGTTCCGCAATGCCCGCGCATTCCCGCTGCAACGCGAAGACATCGGCGCCCTCTTGACCGCCGCCAAAGCCAACTGGACCGAAGTTGACCCCTCGATCTTCGGCACTCTGCTGGAACAAGCACTCGACCCCAAGGAACGCTCCCGCCTTGGTGCCCATTACACCCCGCGCGCCTATGTCGAGCGGCTGGTCATCGCCACCGTGATCGAACCGCTGCGAGCCGATTGGTCAGCCACCCTCGCCACCATCGAAAAGCTGAAGGGCGACAATGACGCGGCGGGTGCCTTGAAACTCGCCAGCGATTTTCTCGACCAATTGGTCAACACCCGGGTGCTCGACCCTGCCTGCGGCACCGGCAACTTCCTTTATGTCGCGCTCGAACTGATGAAGCGGCTGGAGGGTGAGGTGCTGGAGGCGCTGGCCAACCTTGGCGCGGGGCAAGAGGTCCTGCGAGGATTGACCAGCCACGAAGTTGACCCCCAACAATTCCACGGCCTCGAACTCAACCCGCGCGCCAGACAAATCGCCGAACTGGTGCTGTGGATCGGCTTCCTGCAATGGCACAAGCGCAACCGCGGCGAACTGCCCAGCGACCCGGTGCTGCGCGACTATGGCAACATCCGGCAGGGCGACGCCGTGCTGACATGGGACGGATACCCCGTGCCGAAGATTGTGGACGGCAAAGAGATTCTGCCGAAGCCACGGCGGCCAGACTGGCCGGAGGCGGAGTTTATTGTGGGCAATCCGCCGTTTATCGGCGGCAAGGATATGCGCTCCAAGCTCGGCGACACCTACACAGAGGCGCTGTGGGGCGTTCATTCTCACATGAACGACAGCGCCGATTTCGTCATGTACTGGTGGGACCGGGCGGCGGAAATCCTGACGCGCAAGGGCACGAAGCTGCGCCGCTTCGGGCTGGTGACGACCAATTCCATCACGCAGGTGTTCCAGCGCCGCGTTGTCGAGCGGCATTTGACGGCCAAGACGCCGCTGTCGCTGGTGATGGCGATCGGCGACCATCCATGGACCAAGGCGACGAAAGATTCAGCCGCTGTGCGCATCGCCATGACGGTGGCGGAGGCCGGGACGCATGAAGGGCTGCTGTTTGACGTGACCCGCGAGGCCGGGCTGGACACGGATGATCCGGTCGTGGAACTGCGGGAGGTGAAGGGGCGGATCAATGCGGATTTGACGGTGGGGGTGGATGTCACGCAGGCGGCTGCGATGAAAGCCAATGACGGCATCTGCTCACCGGGCGTAAAGCTGCATGGCTCCGGCTTTATCGTGACGCCTTCGGAAGCGGCGCATCTCGGGCTTGGCAAGCGGCCCGGTTTGGAAAAGCACATCCGCCAATACCGCAACGGGCGCGACCTGACGAACACGCCGCGCGGCGTGATGGTGATCGACCTGTTCGGGCTGGACGAAGCGCAGGTGCGGTGGGAATTTCCGGAAGTCTATCAGCACATTTTGCAGACCGTGAAGCCGGAACGCGACGCCAACAACCGCGATAGCTATAAGAAGCTGTGGTGGATTCATGGCGAGCCGCGCAAGGACTTGCGCCCAGCCCTCGCCAATCTGCCGCGCTACATCGCGACTGTGGAGACGGCCAAGCACCGGATATTCCAGTTTCTGGACGCGGAGATTTTACCGGATAACATGATTGTGGCAATTGCCAGCGACGACCCGTTTCATCTTGGCGTGCTGTCGTCGCGGTTTCATGAGGCTTGGATGCTGTCGCAAGGCGGCACGTTGCACGTTGGAAGATCGCCCGCGCTATACAAAGTCGCAATGTTTCGACCCGTTCCCGTTCCCCGATTGCGATGAGGCGGCCAAGGCGCGGATCGGGGCTTTGGCGGAAGAGATCGACGCGCACCGCAAGCGGGCGCAGGCGGCGCACGGGGTGACGCTGACGCAGATGTATAATGTGCTGGAGAAGGTGCGCGGCGGGGCGGCAGCCTTCCCCCTTGCGGGGAAGGTGGACGCGGAGCGGCCGGATGGGGGTGGCGCGGGAAGTGCTGCGGGTACAGGAAATGGCCGCGATGACTCTTCTTCGCTTGCAGCATCTTCCTCACCACCCCCATCCGTCGCCTCCGGCGACACCTTCCCCGCAAGGGGGAAGGCTGGAGTGCTCACCCAGGCCGAACACGCCATTTTCGACCGCGCCCTCATCCTCACGCTCAAACACCTGCATGACGAACTCGATGCCGCCGTGGCGGACGCCTATGGCTGGGCGCGGGATTTGGCGGAAGCCGAGGTGCTGGCGCGGCTGGTGGCGCTGAACAAGGAACGGGCGGGCGAAGAGGCACGCGGCCTCGTGCGCTGGCTGCGACCGGATTACCAGATACCGCGCTTTGG
>JANMOK010000333.1:0-3085 GCA_031369165.1 Paracoccaceae bacterium | reverse complement strand
CGATAGGCCTCGTCCGCTTTGAAACGATGCAACGAGAGCTTGTCTTCCTCGGCATAGACCGCGACGGTCTGTTTGCCCATTTCGTTGGCGGCGCGCATGGCGCGAATGGCGATTTCGCCGCGGTTGGCGATGAGGATTTTCTTGAATTCCCGCAATTGCATCAGCCCTTTGATCCGCAAAGCAAAATAATCGCGCCATGCCTAGCTTATTGCAGTGCAGCATACAATTGATTCTGAAACACGGCGGACGCAAGCCCAAAAGAGAACATCTCAAGAACACGCTTTATTTCCGTTAACTTCCGCGTTACCAATGCCGGCATGAGCAGACCGGTCGTTTCCGAAGCCGAGGCATTCGATACCTGGGAAGGGCAAAGCCTTTCTGCGCGGGCTATGGCGCATCGGCCAACGCCCTATCTGGATGGCCTCAACCCCGACCAACTGGCGGCGGTCGAAGCGCTGGATGGCCCGGTTCTGGTTCTAGCGGGCGCTGGTACGGGCAAGACCAAAGCATTGACCGCCCGCATTGCGCATCTGCTCAACACCGGTCGCGCCAAACCCAACGAAATCCTTGCCGTCACGTTCACCAACAAAGCCGCGCGCGAGATGAAATCGCGCATCGCGGCCAATGTTGGCGGGGTGATTGAGGGAATGCCGTGGCTGGGCACCTTTCATTCACTGTGCGTAAAACTGTTGAGGAAACACGCCGAACTGGTTGATCTTAAAAGCAATTTCACCATTCTGGATACCGACGACCAGATCCGGCTTTTGAAACAACTGATCCAAGCCGAGAATATCGACGACAAACGCTGGCCGGCTCGCATGCTGGCGGGAATGATCGACCGCTGGAAAAATCGCGGCCTGACGCCGGAGAAAGTTCCGGCTTCGGAATCGGGCCAGTACAACAATCGCGGGGCCGAGTTTTACAGCATGTATCAGGCCCGCCTTAGGGTGTTGAACGCGGTCGATTTCGGCGATTTGCTGCTGCATGTGGTGCGGATATTTCAGGAAAACCCCGAGGTTCTGGCCAAGTATCAAAACTGGTTCCGCTACATTCTGGTCGATGAATATCAAGACACCAACGTCGCGCAATACCTGTGGCTGCGGCTGTTGGCCGGGGGTCACAAGAACATTTGCTGCGTTGGTGATGACGACCAGTCGATCTATGGCTGGCGTGGGGCCGAGGTCGGCAATATCCTGCGGTTTGAGACCGATTTTCCCGGTGCCAAAGTGGTGCGGTTGGAGCAGAATTACCGTTCCACCCCGCATATTCTGGCCGCTGCTGCAGGGGTTATCAGTGGCAATAAAGATAGACTTGGCAAGACCTTATGGACCGATCTTGATGAGGGCGAGAAGGTCCGCTTGATCGGCCACTGGGACGGCGAAGAGGAATCGCGTTGGATTGGCGAGGAGATTGAATCCTACCAACGCGGCACCCGTGGACTGGAGCCGGTAGGGTTGGACGACATCGCCATTCTGGTGCGCGCCTCGTTTCAAATGCGGGCGTTTGAGGACCGGTTCCTCACCATAGGCATGCCCTATCGCGTCATCGGCGGCCCGCGTTTTTACGAACGGCTCGAAATCCGCGATGCGATGGCCTATTTCCGGGTTGTGGTCTCACCTGATGACGGGCTGGCGCTGGAACGTATCCTCAATACGCCCAAGCGCGGGCTGGGGGATAGGGCGCAGCAAACGCTGAACACCATCGCCCGCCAGCACGGCGTTTCGCTGTATGAAGGGGCACGCATTGCCGTCCACGATGGAAAATTGAATGGCAAAGCCTGCGCCGCTTTGGGCCAGCTTCTCGATCAATGTGACCGCTGGTCGCGCATGATGCACGAAGGCGAACATAACCACGTCGAACTGGCCGAAATCATTCTGGATGAATCGGGCTACACCGATTCTTGGAAAAACGACAAATCGGTTGAAGCCGCCGGACGGTTGGAAAACCTCAAGGAGCTGGTCAAGGCTTTGGAGGAGTTTGAGAACCTGCAAGGCTTTCTGGAACACGTGTCTTTGGTGATGGACAACGCTTCGGAGGATGAGGGTCAAAAGGTGTCGATCATGACGCTGCACGGCTCCAAAGGCCTTGAATACCCCTGCGTGTTCCTGCCCGGCTGGGAAGACGGCCTGTTCCCATCACAACGTTCGATGGATGAAAGCGGGCTGAAAGGCGTGGAAGAGGAACGCCGTCTTGCTTATGTCGGCATCACCCGGGCGGAACGTTATTTGACCATCTCTTTCGCCGCCAATCGGCGGGTTTATAATCAATGGCAATCCGCCCTGCCCAGTCGCTTTATCGATGAATTGCCCGCCGCGCATGTCGAGGTCCTGACACCACCGGGTCTGTATGGTGGCGGTTTTGGTGCTGCTGCGGGTGTTTCGCGGGCCTCAGATTTGCACGACAAAGCCAGCAAAGCCGACGTTTACAATTCCCCCGGTTGGCGACGAATGGAAAGCCGCGCCGGTGCACGCCCGACCGCGCAGCCGCGCGAGGCCAGTTCAATCGTCATCGACCTCACCGCCGAACCCGCCCATGCCAAAGGCACCCGGGTGTTCCATCAGAAATTCGGCTATGGTTTGGTGGTCGACGCCGAAGGCGAAAAGCTGACGATCGAGTTTGAAAAGGCGGGAACCAAGCGCGTGCTGGCGGGCTATGTGACCAGCGAGGCCGATGTACCGTTTTGAGCGGCCTGCAGGCGCATTCGCGACCCAAATCGTATGCACGCCCGGTGCACGCATAGTGCACGCCTGGTGCACACGTTTTTCAGGTTCATTTGCCCCCCCTACAATACAAAACGGCGGCAGATGGGGGAGGACCATCAACCGCCGTGAAGACACCTTTTAGGGTGCGAAATCTTACTTCGCGTCGCCATAAACAGCGTCGCGGGCAACTTGGGTAAGCTGGTCAGGGTGCAGGCCCAAATCGGCCAAATCCCGTGCGCTCATGGACTGCAACTCATTCAGAGTTCGCCGATACAGGCGGTATTCGCCTATTCTTTTGCCAAATCCCGAAGCAAACGCGCCAATGCGCTCGCCAACAGTTATGTTCGAAATTTTCTGCGTGGAAACATATGCCATTTCCGTAT
>JANMOK010000331.1:0-12916 GCA_031369165.1 Paracoccaceae bacterium | reverse complement strand
GAAACCAGCGGGCACAGGCGATTTTCAAGCGTTTGCTGCCGGAAATTCTGCGGCGGATGGCGAGTGCGGCCGATGCCGATGCGGCGCTGTTGCAGTTCGACGCGTTTTTGACCGGCTTGCCTGCAGGCGTGCAGTTATTTTCGCTGTTTGAAAGCAACCCGCAACTGCTTGATTTATTGGTCGATATTTGTGCCACGGCCCCGTCATTGGCACAGTATCTGGGGCGTAACGCCCAGGTGTTCGACGCGGTGATTGGCAGCGATTTTTTTGGCGCCATGCCGGGAGTATCGGCGCTTCGGCAGGATTTCGCTGCATTGATTTCGAGTCAGCCTGACTATGAAAAACAGCTGGATGCCGGCCGGATCTGGGTGAAGGAGCAGCAGTTTCGCGTCGGCGTGCAGATGTTGCGCGGTGTTGTGACGCCTGCAATAGCGGCCCGGAATTATGCAACAATTGCAGAAGCTTGTATGCAAGTCCTGTTGCCGATGATCAGTGGAAACATGGCGCCGAAGCACGGGGTCGTGCCGGGACGTGGTGCCGTTGTTTTGGCGATGGGCAAATTCGGGTCGGGCGAAATGACCGTGACATCCGATCTGGATCTGATCGTTGTTTATGATGCGGGCGGTGTGGAAAAATCTGACGGAGCACGACCTTTGTATGTTGCCCAGTATTTTGCCCGTTTGACCCAAGCCTTGGTTTCAGCGCTGACGGTGCAGACCGCGCATGGGGCGATGTACAAGGTTGACATGCGGCTGCGCCCTTCCGGGCAAAAAGGCCCGGCGGCGGTGGCGCTGTCTGGATTCGCCGCCTATCAGCTGAACGACGCCTGGACTTGGGAGCATCTGGCCCTGTGCCGGGCCCGGGTGGTGGCGGGCGACGCGGGCTTGGCCGGCGCTGTGCAGGGCGCAATTGTGCGCGCTTTGTCAGCAAGGCGCGACGAGGCCACAGTCCTAGCCGATGTGCGCGACATGCGCGAGCGGCTGGCGCAAGTCAATTTCGCCGAAGAATCAGCGGTTTGGGAAACGAAACTGGGGCGCGGCAGGTTGCTGGACATCGAAATGGTGCTGCAAGCGGGCATGACTTTGCATTTCCGCGCGGAATGTCGCAGTTCACCGGCCATGTTGGAACACTTGGCGGATTTGGGCTGGTTGAACCAGGTTCAGGCAGGAATTCTGCGCAACGCCGTGCAAAAACTTTCGGCATTTCAACAGATTGCCAGATTGGGCTATGACGGCACATTCGACCCGGAAAAGGCCGGGCGCGGCATGATGAACCTGTTGGCCAAGGTGCTAAACGTCGCATCCGAGGGCGAATTGGTCGCGGAATTAACGTCGATCAAAAGTCTGGCAGGTGACATTGTGACCCGCAAGCTGCAGGGGGCGGGATGATTTCCAAGGGTGATCTGGCAATTGATCCGCGCGGGCTGATCTGGGAATCCTATCAGATTGAGGGCATCGGCGCGGCTGATTGCCGGGTGATTTTCCTCGACTGGGCGATGTCCTCGCCGGTGGGCGACATCCGGGCGATGCTGGAGGCGCTGATGGTACGCTATGGGGCGGAGTATCCGGAGCATCCGATGACCCGGTTGCTTGCCGAAGGACTGGCAAGGGCGGGCAATCCAGTGCGCCGCCGCCGTTAGTCTCGCAATGCATCCAAGATGCGCACCCAAGACCTGATGCCTTTGTGAAAGCTGGATAAATTGTACTTCTCGTTGGGGGAATGTATCGCGTCATCGTGTTGGGCGAAGCCGACCATGATCGAATTCATGCCCAGAATGTCGAGGAAATGGCCGACGACCGGAATCGAGCCGCCACCGCCGGTAAAAATGGCTGGATTGGCCCATTCCTGGGACAAGGCCTCGCGCGTTAAGGCGAACTCTGGCGCGTCATAGGGCAGCGAGGTGGCGCGTGCGCCGTTTTTTTCAATATAAGTCACGGTGCAGTCGGCGGGTAAGTTGGCGGTGATAAAGTCTTTGAATGATTGCAGAATTGCCGATGGGACTTGGTCGCCGACAAGGCGAAAGCTGACTTTGGCGCTGGCCTTGGCCGGAAGCACGCCTTTGAAACCGGTGCCAGTATAGCCGCCCCAGATGCCGTTGACCTCGGCCGTTGGGCGCGACCAGATTTGCTCGAGCGCAGAATAACCGGCTTCACCAGCGGGGACCGACAGGCCAACCGAACCCAGAAATTCGTCGGCATCGAAATTGAGCGTTTGCCATTGCGCCTTCATCTTTGGCGTCAAGTCTTTGACGCCGTTATAAAATCCCGCAAGGGTCACCCGGCCATTTTTGTCGTGCAATCGACCAAGAATATTGGCGACGACCCGGATAGGATTGATTGCGGGGCCGCCGTAGATGCCCGAATGCAAATCGATATTTGGCCCGTTTATGGTGAATTCGATGGCCGCTAATCCGCGCAGCATGGTCGGGATTGCGGGTGTATCTGCATTCCACATGCCGGTATCGCAAACCAGTGCCAAGTCGGCCTTGAGTTCGGCGGCATTGGCTTTGAGGAAGGGTACCAGTGAAGGCGAGCCGGATTCCTCCTCACCCTCAAAAAAAATCGAAATGTTGGCGGGAAGTGTGCCGGTAACGGTTTTCCATGCCCGACACGCTTCCAGAAACGTCATCAACTGGCCTTTGTCGTCGGATGCGCCGCGGGCGCGAATGACTTTGCCGTGGGCCGTATCTTCGATCGCAGGTTCAAACGGCGGATGGGTCCAAAGGTCGAGGGGATCAACCGGCTGCACATCGTAGTGCCCATAGAACAGCAGGTGTTTGCCGCTGCCGCTACTGTGGCCGACAACCATCGGGTGACCTGGCGTATCGCGGCTCGCAGCAGTGAAGCCAAGAGTATTCAGGTCCGCAACCAGCCAATCTGCGGCAGCGCGGCAGTCTTTGGCAAAAGCCGGGTCGGTGGAAATGCTTTTGATTCGAAGCAGCTCGAATAGTCGTTGGATCGCCGGTTCGAGATCACCGTCAACATGATCGAGCACGGCTGGCAAATTCGACATGGCACCAACTTTCGTGTGATTTCTGTGACACATTAACAGGCCGTGTGGCGCTGTCCACGCAGTGTTTTGCTAACGTTTCATTAGGGAAGATTAACTTTATGCGGGCCAGAATGGCCTTGTTAACGCGGCATTCACGCTGGCTCGTGTAAACGATTCTTACCAAACGATTAAAAAACTGTTGACCTGTTGCCCCCCAAGATGAGACCCTAATTCTTTCTTGCGGATACTGGTGGGAAGGCAGTTTCCGGTAATCACGCAAGCTTAAGGAGCGTAGCGATGATCGAGTTGAGTGCGAACACCGTTTTTGTTTTAATCGCGTCGATGGTACTTCTGGCAGGTTTGAATCTGCTGACCTTTGCCTGAAAATCACCCAGTGCCGCGTCCGCAAGGGCGCGGCCTGTGATTATCGGGTGATCCAGCCACCTCCCAATACTCGTGTTGAATCGGGCGCGTAGAACACGCAAGCCTGTCCGGGTGAAACCCCTTCCTCTGCAGCCAACAGTTCAACATGCGCGGTGCCGTCGCTATGCGGAACCAGACGACCGGCTTTTGGCGGGCGCGTGGAGCGGACTTTCACTTCGACATCCCAGCCTTGGGCCGGGGCATCGGCCAGAGCCGAATCGCCTAGCCAGTTCAATTCTTTAAGTGGCACGGTTCGACTGGCCAAAGCATCGCGCGGGCCGACGATGACGCGGCGACTGACGGCATCCAGTTTGACAACAAACAACGGTTCGCCGCCACCAATACCCAAGCCCCGGCGCTGGCCGACGGTGTAGTGGATGACACCTTCGTGCTGCCCCAGGACGCGTCCATCAAGGTGCACGACGTCACCCGGTTCGGCCGCACCTGGGCGCAATTTTTGGATAACTGCGGAATAGGACCCGTTTGGCACGAAGCAAATATCCTGCGAATCGGGTTTGTCGGCGACGCTGAGACCATATTTGCGCGCCAGTGCCCGGGTTTCGGCCTTGGATTTGAGATGGCCAAGCGGGAAACGCAGGAATTCAAGCTGTTGCGCAGTGGTTGAAAACAGAAAATAGCTTTGATCGCGCGCCGGATCGGCCGCGCGGTGCAGTTCGGGGCCGAAGGCACCGTCGAAGCGTTGAATGTAATGACCGGTGGCCATACAATCGGCGCCCAGGTCTTTGGCCGTCTCCAATAGATCGCGGAATTTAACCCGTTCGTTGCAGCGGATGCAGGGCACCGGCGTTGCGCCAGCCAGGTAGGCATCGGCGAATTCGTCGATCACCGAATCGCGAAAGCGGTTTTCATAGTCGAGAACGTAATAGGGAAATCCCATTGTTTCAGCAACTTGCCGGGCGTCGCTGATGTCTTTGCCGGCACAGCAGGCGCCTTTTTTGGCTAAGGCCGCACCATGATCGTAAAGTTGCAGGGTGATTCCGACCACGTCATAGCCCTGGTCGGCCAGCATGGCGGCAACCACGGACGAATCAACGCCACCCGACATTGCCACCAGAACGCGGGTCTGCGCGACGGGTTTGGCGACACCGAGAGAATTCACCGCCAGCGGGGCTGCGGCAGATTTCGTTGAGTTTGGCTGCATGATGCCGCGCAATATAGGAAAATCTTAGGCATTCACAAGCCAGAGCTTCACCGACAATTAACAACAATCCGGCTTATTGGAACTGGGGACGGCAAGGTGGTGGATGATGTTTATTCGGAAAAGCGAAGGACCAAGATTTGTGGAATTGCCCGACGGACGCAAGATTTCCAGTTCGGACTTGCCGCCGGTCAGCACGACGCGCTGGGTCGCAAAGCGAAAGTTGCAAATTGTGCAGGCCGTTTCTGCCGGTTTGATTACCGCCGAAAAGGTCTGTGAACGTTATGGCGTGAGCGATGACGAGCTGAAAGAATGGTGCGCCGCCATGGCCATGCACGGCGCGGGCGCGTTGCAAGCGACCAAATTACAATTGTATCGACAACCCTAGGTAGAATTGTTAACAATTCGTTTGGGTCGTAAGAGGTGGTTAACCTTTGTGAACGAAACTTCATTCCGCGAGGGGGAGTTTGTGTACCATGATTGGAGAGCCTAATGCGTGTTTTGTTGGTCGAAGACGACCCGGCGACGTCGCGCAGCATCGAAATGATGCTGTCCTCTGCAAACCTTAACGTCTATGCGACCGATCTGGGCGAAGAGGGAATAGACCTCGCAAAGCTTTATGATTACGACATTATGCTGCTGGACCTCAGTCTGCCGGACATGCACGGGCTGGAAGTCCTGCGGCAATTGCGGGTGGCACGCATCGAAACGCCGATTTTGATACTGTCTGGCTCTGATGATTCGGAAAGCAAGCTGAAGGGCTTTGGATTTGGTGCCGATGACTATATGACCAAGCCGTTCAATCGCGACGAACTGGTGGCCAGAATCCACGCAATCATCCGCCGGTCCAAAGGGCACGCACAATCGGTGATTGCAACGGGTGACGTGCGGGTGAACCTTGACGACAAGACGGTGCAGGCCTGCGGATTGCCGGTGCATCTGACCGGCAAAGAATATCAAATGCTGGAACTGTTGTCGCTGCGCAAAGGCACAACGCTGACCAAGGAAATGTTCCTCAACCATTTGTACGGCGGCATGGACGAACCGGAACTGAAGATCATCGATGTTTTCGTCTGCAAGCTGCGCAAGAAATTGAGCGAGGCGACGGGCGGCGAAAACTATATCGAGACCGTATGGGGTCGTGGCTATGTGCTGCGCGACCCGATTCCACAGCTGGCGGAACGGCGGATGGCCATGCGGGCGTAACGGGCGACGAGACTTGCACAGCCAAAGGTCAATGTCTGGCTGACACCGTTATTGGATGCAAAAACTCAGGTAAATTGGCACAAAGGCAGGCGCAACAGGCTGGACGCCGGGTTATGCGGAACCTATCCCTAAAGGCGTAAACGTTCGATCGGGATTTGCGATGCCGCCAGCACGGGAAGTGGAGTCGTTGTCAGCCGGCGAGGCGGCGGCAGAACTGCGTCAACTGGCCGAGGCCTTGAACCGGGCCAATCTGGCCTATCATCGCGACGACGCGCCCGAAATTTCCGACGCCGAATATGACGCGATGAAACAGCGCAACTTGGCGATTGAGGCACAATTTCCGGATCTAAAACGCAAGGACTCGGTTTCGGAACGAGTGGGGGCGCCGGTTGCATCGGGTTTTGGCAAGGTCAGGCATCGCGTTGCCATGCTGTCATTGGGAAATGCCTTCGAGCAGTCGGACGTCATTGATTTTGTTGAGGGGATTCGCAGTTTCCTGAAATTGCCGGGCACTGCCGGCCTGGCGTTCACCGTCGAGCCCAAAATCGACGGGCTGTCGCTGTCATTGCGTTATGAAAAGGGCGTGCTGGTCCAGGCAGCAACACGGGGTGATGGCGAAACCGGCGAGAATGTGACGGCCAATGCCAGGACAATCGCCGACATACCGCAAGTTTTACCGAAAGCGCCTGCTGTTTTGGAAGTGCGCGGTGAAGTGTACCTGCGCCACGACGATTTCGCCGAACTGAACCGCAAACAGGCGGCCGTTGGTGCCAAACTGCTGGCGAACCCGCGCAATGCCGCTGCGGGATCGTTGCGGCAACTGGATGTCTCCGTCACGGCCAGCCGCCCGCTGCGATTTTTCGCCTATGCTTGGGGAGAAATGTCTGAGCCGATTGCCGCCACGCAAAGTTTGGCACTCAAGCGTTTGACTCTGTTGGGGTTCAAGACCAATGATCTGACCCGCACCTTGACGGGATTGGATGAGGTTCTCCAGCACTACCGTTCGATCGAAAGCCAGCGCGCAACTTTGGGCTATGACATTGACGGCGTTGTCTACAAAGTTGACCGACTGGATTATCAAGCGCGGCTTGGTTTTCGATCAAGCACACCGCGTTGGGCGATTGCGCACAAGTTTCCCGCTGAAATAGCCTGGACGCGGCTGGAAGCGATCGAGATTCAGGTCGGGCGGACGGGGGCTTTGTCGCCGGTCGCGCGGCTGTTGCCGGTTACGGTGGGCGGTGTCGTGGTTTCCAACGCCACGTTACACAACGAAGATTATATCGCCGGGCGCGATAGCAGGGGCGGGTCAATACGCGAGGGGCGCGATATTCGGGTTGGCGATTGGGTCAGCATTTATCGCGCCGGCGACGTGATACCCAAAGTGATGGACGTCGAGCTTGCCAAACGGGACGGCACTTCAAGGCCATATGAATTTCCAAAAATCTGCCCGATATGCGGTTCTGACGCGATGCGGGAGCCGGGTGAAGCGGTGGCGCGGTGCAGTGGCGACATTATTTGTGCCGCGCAAGCGGTGGAAAAGCTGAAGCATTTTGTATCTCGGACAGCGTTTGATATTGAAGGGTTGGGGACCAAGCAGATCGAAGCGTTTTATGGCGCGGGCTGGATAAAAGAACCTTCCGACATCTTCATGCTAGCGGAACGCCATGGGGCGGAGCTGCGTCTGCGCGAAGGTTACGGTGAGAAATCGGCGGCGAAATTGTTTGCTGCGATTGACCAAAAGCGCGTCATTACGCTCAACAGGCTGATATTCGCACTGGGAATTCGTCACACCGGCGAAAGCACGGCGCTGCTTTTGGCACGGGCTTACGGCTCGTGGAGCGGGTTTCGCGCTGCGATGGAGGCGGCACGTGACCATGCCGGTGAGGCTTGGGAAAGTTTGAATGCGCTGGACGGTGTCGGCGACGTTTTGGCGGCATCGCTGGTCGATTTTTTTCACGAAGGCCGCGCCCGGGCGGCGCTGGACCGGTTGCTGGCGCATTTGACGGTTGAGGATGTAGCAGCGCCGCGTACCGAAGGCAGCCCCGTGGCGGGCAAAACCGTGGTGTTCACTGGCACGCTGGAAAAGATGACGCGGGCAGAAGCGAAAGTTAAGGCCGAAAGTCTGGGCGCAACCGTTGCCGGTTCGGTCTCGGCGAAAACGCATATCGTGGTGGCCGGACCGGGAGCGGGATCAAAGCTGAAAGCGGCGGAGGCATTGGGTGTGCAGGTCTTGAGCGAGGACGAATGGCTGGAGCTGATCGGGTGAGCGGGCGACCCGAGGTACTGTATCCGCTTTTCGCCGACATCGGCGTGGTGCCGGGCATCGGACCAAAAACCGCCCAGCTATTGGCCAATATCGACATCACACGACCCCGTGATGTTTTGTTCACGCTGCCAACCGGGGTGATTGACCGCCGCATCCGCCAATCGGTGCGCGGGGCGGTATTTCCCTCGGTCGTCACGGTTGAAGTGAAAATTGGCCTGCATCAGCCGGGAAAAACCAAGACCGCGCCCTATCGGATATTCGTGCAGGATGCGTTGACCGAGTTCCAATTGGTGTTCTTTCACCCGCGGCCCGAATGGCTGCGTCAACAGTTTCCCGCCGGGCAAAGACGGATCATATCGGGCCGGGTCGAGTTGTTCGATGGCATCGCGCAAATGACCCACCCCGACTATGTGTTGCGACCCGATGGCATCGAGGATTTGCCGGAATTTGAACCGGTTTATCCGCTGACAGCGGGGGTGACGCAGAAAGTGATGGGCAAGGCTTTGGCCGAGGCTATGCAGCGCGCGCCGACTTTGCGCGAATGGATTGACCCCTCGGTTCGCGCGACGCGCGTTTGGCCGGATTGGAAAGCCGCCCTGATCAAGGCGCATGGGCCAAAGTCGGACGGCGACGTCTCCCCGCTTACGGTGGAGCGCACAAGGCTGGCCTATGACGAATTGTTTGCACATCAATTAACCTTGGCCATTGCCCGAGACCGGTTTCGCCGGGTGAAAGGCTTTGTTACCCAAGGCGATGGCGGCTTGTCGGCCAAAGTGCTGGCGGCGCTGCCCTATCGCCCGACGGCCGCACAGACGCAGGCGATTGCCGAGATCACCGCCGATATGGCGGCACCACTGCGGATGAGCCGGCTGTTGCAGGGCGATGTTGGCTCGGGCAAAACTTTGGTCGCATTTTTGGCGATGCTGGCCGCGGTCGAATCTGGCGGCCAGGCGGCGATGATGGCCCCAACCGAAATTTTGGCACGTCAGCACTATGAATGCCTGCGCCCGTTGGCAGAATTGGCGGGAGTGAATTTGATGATCCTGACCGGGCGCGACAAGGGCGGGGAACGCGGGGCAAAACTTGTCGCCTTTGGTGATGGAAGCTGCCAAATTGCGGTTGGCACCCACGCATTGTTTCAACGCGACGTGGAATTTGCCGCCTTGCGACTGGCGGTGGTCGACGAACAGCACCGCTTTGGCGTGCATCAGCGCATGGAGTTGAGCGCCAAGGGTGAGGCAGTGGATGTGCTGGTGATGACGGCAACGCCGATTCCAAGGTCGCTGACCTTGGCGCAATACGGCGACATGGACCTGTCGGTACTGTACGAAAAACCGCCGGGGCGAAAGCCGGTGCAGACGGCATTGATCACCAGCGGGCGCCTGGATGAGGTGGTGGATCATTTGCGCAAAGCGCTGGAGGAAGGGCGGCAAGCCTATTGGGTGTGCCCGCTGGTTGAGGAATCTGAAACTTTGGAATTAACCGCCGCCGTGGCGCGATTCGAGGCGCTGAAACTGGCGCTGGGGGCCGGGAATGTGGGTCTGGTGCACGGGCAATTGCCGACTTCGGAAAAAGACGCCGCGATGGCAGCGTTTCAGCTTGGCCATGTGAAGCTGCTGGTTGCGACGACAGTCATCGAAGTTGGCGTCGATGTGCCCAATGCCTCGATCATGGTGATAGAAGGGGCCGAACATTTTGGCCTTGCACAGCTGCATCAGTTGCGCGGGCGGGTTGGCCGGGGCGAGGCGGCCTCGACCTGCCTGATGATTTATGACGCGCCTTTGGGCGAAGCAGCGATGGCACGTCTTTCGGTGATGCGCGAGACCGAAGACGGGTTTCGCATTGCCGAAGAAGACTTGCGGCTGCGCGGGGCGGGGGATTTGTTGGGAGTGCAGCAATCGGGGCTGCCAAAATTTCGCATTGCCGATGTGGAATCGCAGGCGGATTTGATGAAAGCCGCCCAAGACGACGCGCGATTCCTGTTGCACCAGGACCCGGATCTGAAGGGTGAACGCGGGCAGGCGGCGCGGGTGTTGTTGTATTTGATGGACAAGGACCGCGATGTCTTGAACTTGAAAGTTGGTTAAATGTTCCGCTATTGTTCTGTTTTTGGGCTTGACGAACGAGCACAAATAGAGAACATTAAGGTAACTTAACGAATCGTTAACAAAGGACACAACCTATGGTTGCTACAATTCGCAAAACGCTACGGGCGTCGCCACAATTGGTTTTGGAAGACGCTGCCGGTGTCGCCGCTTTGTTTGTCCTCATTTTTGTTGGGCTGTCGCTGCCAACATTGTTTTGATTGCCTGCGGACTGCAGTTTGATCGGGTTGCCTGACCTCACCCTTTCAAACCCGGAACGCCACTTTACGCCGCATCTTGTTGATGCGGCGTTTTTTTTCAAGATTGAGCAGCATCCATTGCGTCAAGCGCCGCATCGACGGCCAACATGATTGAAGCGTGCCGATTCTTGTAATCACGGGCGGGTTCCAGCACTTGGTATTCGGCGAATGGGGCATCAGGCACCGGGCCATTTTCGCGGAGCATTAGGCGAAGTTGATCACGCAATGCTTTGATTTCGTTATGTGTTCTGCCGATTATTTGCGCCGCCATGATCGATGCGGACGCCTGGCCCAATGCGCAGGCTTTTACATCCTGGCCGAATTCGGCGATTTTGCCGTCTTGGATATTGACATCGGCAATTACCGTCGACCCGCAAAGGGGCGAACGCTTGAACGAGGTGCCTTGCGGGTTTTCAAGGCGCTTTGTCAGCGGAATGCTGGCCGCCAACGCCAGAATGCGTTGCGAATAGAGGTTCAGAAGGTCGCCGTCGGCAGACATGGAGCGCTTTCCATTCGATTGGTGCTCTCCTAAATAGGGTGCAATCGCGGATTGCGAAAGATGGAAGGCGAGGATCATGGCGGAATTTGATGTTTCAACGCTGGTTTTCAACGGCCAAGGACTGATTCCGGCGGTGGCGCAAGATCAGGCGACGGGCACGGTGTTGATGCTGGCTTGGATGAATGCGCAGTCATTGCGAGAGACTTTGGCCAGCGGGCGGGTGACGTATTGGTCTCGTTCGCGTCAGGAACTTTGGCGCAAGGGTGCGACGTCGGGGCATGTGCAGAAACTGGTGGAGCTGCGGGTGGACTGCGATGCAGATTCGTTATTGTTGATCGTGGATCAGACGGGGCCGGCCTGTCACACGGGTGCGGTATCGTGCTTTTTCAGAGTGATACACGACGGGGTTGAGGCGTCAAGGTAACCCGACCATGCGACGAATGTCCTCCGGCGTCACGCCTTCGGCCCGGTACTTCGCCAAAGCCCGAGCATCGTCACGCTTGGCCAGACGCTTGCCGTTCTCATCGCGGATCAGGCGGTGATGGTGGTAGATCGGCGTCGGCAGACCGAGCAAGTTTTGCAAAAGAACGTGAATTTTTGTTGAGTCTTCAAGGTCTTGACCGCGCGTGACGTGGGTGACGCGTTGGGCGGCATCATCAACGACGACGGCAAGATGGTAGGACGTGCCGATGTCGCGACGGGCGAGGACGATGTCTGGTGCGTCTGGGTGGTCGATGCGCAGGCTGACGTTTTCTGGCATGGTGCCGGAACGTGGATGTCTTCTGCGACAAGTGCCTGGGTAGAGCGAAGAATTGACTCCTTCCTGGGGTGCGCCACCGGAAAGTTCGATGTCACGCCTTGTGCATGTGCACGGGTAAAGAAGCCCTATAAGCCACAGATGTTGCAGCGATTTTCGGTATTCCAACAGGCGTTCCGATTGACGCATAACGGGTTCTTCCCAGCGAACACCCAACCAGCGCAAATCGTCAAAAATCGCTTCCTCCCATTCCGGGCGACAACGGCTTTGGTCGATGTCCTCGATCCGCAACAGGAATTTTCCGTTATTGGCGACTGCGCGGTCCCAAGCGGTCAACGCCGAAAACGCATGGCCAAGATGTAGCGGACCCGTCGGCGATGGCGCGAAGCGTTCTATGTGTTCAGCCATGACAGCCAGTCGGTTTTGGCGCGGTTGGTATAGGCGGGGTAGCGTTCTTTGCGGCCTTTGCGGCCCGATTTGGCGACGTCAAGCGGTGGAAACAGGCCAAAATTGACATTCATCGGCTGGAAAGTTTCCGCCTCGGCCCCGCCGGTGATATGGTTCAGCAAAGCGCCAATGGCGGTCGTCGGGGCGGGTAGGGCGAGGGCATGTCCCAGTCGCTCCGCCGCCGCCAGACGCCCGGCCAGCAGGCCCATAGCGGCGGATTCGACGTAACCTTCCACCCCGGTGATTTGACCGGCGAAGCGCAGGCGTGGCATGGCTTTCAGGCGCATCCGATCATCCAGCAATCGAGGCGAATTCAAAAACGTGTTGCGATGGATGCCGCCCAAACGGGCGAATTCGGCGCTTTCCAGCCCCGGAATCATGCGAAAAACCGCCGTCTGCGCGGCATATTTCATCTTGGTTTGGAAACCGACGATATTATACAACGTTCCCAAGGCGTTATCGCGGCGCAGTTGCACAACGGCATAGGGTTTGACTTCCGGGTTGTTGGCGTCGGTCAAGCCCACGGGTTTCATCGGGCCAAAACGCGGGGTTTGTCGACCGCGTTCGGCCATAACCTCAATCGGCAGGCAGCCATTAAAATAGGGCGTGTCTTTTTCCCAGTCTTTGAACTCGGTCTTTTCCGCTGCCAGCATGGCGTCGATGAAGGCGTCATATTGCTCGCGGTCCATCGGGCAATTGAGGTAAGCTTTGCGCTGTTCCTTGGTGTCGCCTTTGTCATAGCGCGACTGGAACCAGACTTTGGACAGGTCGATTGAATCGAAATGCACGATCGGGGCGATGGCATCGAAAAATGCCAGCGATTC
>JANMOK010000305.1:0-5157 GCA_031369165.1 Paracoccaceae bacterium | reverse complement strand
TCAGGTTGTGACCGGGGCGATGTGGCTGAAGGCGCGCGACACCTTGTGCCGCGTTGCGGACATGGCCGAGAAGGAGGGCGTTGTTTTCACTTTGGAAAATCTGAACTTGCCGGTCGATCACCCCGGCGTGCCTTTTGGTCGGGCCGAGGATACTTTGGCACTTGTGTCATCCGTCAATCACCCGCGGCTGCATCTGAACCTGGACCTGTACCACGCCCAGATTGGCGAGAGGAACCTGATCGAACTGTGCCGCAAGTGCCTGCCGTGGATCGGCGAGATTCAGGTGGCCGACGTGCCGGGCCGCTGCGAACCGGGCACTGGCGAAGTCAACTGGCACGGCATCGCCAAAGCTTTGGCGGCGATGGGTCATGATGGGCCGGTTGGCATGAAGGCGTTTGCCGCTGGCGACGCTGACGCTGCGCTTGCAGCGTTCCGCACTGCATTCACCCTCTGAGGCAATCATGGTCACCAAAAACACCCGCCCAACTGTCCACGACATCCGCGCCAAAAAGGCGCGCGGGCAAAAATTGTCGATGTTGTACGTAACGACATTGGAGGAAGCTGCTGCAGCCGATGCCGCTGGCATCGTTGATCCGGCGATTGGTGCGGCGGGCGATGTCGACACGGCGGTGGTGACCGGGGCGAAGCCGACATATTTCTTTCTGGAGCGCTACTTGCCGGCTTATGCCGCCGGATGGGCGGCTTTTGTCAGCACGGTCAATTCCGGCGGCCAGCTGCCGGTTACCCTGGACGACGGCGTTGCGGCCCGGACCATGGCCGAGGCGGCGAGCCAATCGGTGAAAACCGGTGGCGCGGTGACGTTGGCGTCGGTTTTGCTTTGAGGACAGCTGGCGGGGGCGTTTTGGTCACTCGCCGCTGAATATAGAAGAAATCCCGCGCTGTTGGTGAAGCAAACTCCTCGACTTTGCCAGTAAATTCCGGCAAGAATTTCATAAATTTGAATTCATAAGGGAAACTCCATGACCAGAATGACGACCGCGGAATTGCGCGGCTATCAGCAGATTTGCGGAAAGAACGGCGCCATCATGGTGATCGCCTGCGACCAGCGCGGCGGTATCCGAAAACTTCTGGCCGACGACCCGGAAGAGCAGAAGAAGATCACCGATCAGATGCTGGGGGACACCAAATCGGATGTGGTGCGTTATCTGGCGGCGGAGGCACCGTCGATTCTGCTTGATCCCATTTGTGCGGTGCCCCGCGTGGTGCAGGAAGGGTCGCTGGCGCGCGATGTTGCGCTGCTGATTGGGTTGGATGCATCGGGGTATGACGTCGACTCGCAGGGTCATTACCTGTCGAAACTGGTTGCCGGCGTGAACGCCCGTCGGGTGCGTGAACTGGGCGGAACCGGTGGCAAGTTGATGGTCTATCTGCGCTCGGACGAGGCAACCGGCAATGAGCACAATATCGATATCATCAAGCGATGCGTCGCCGATTTCGCCGCCGAGGACCTTTTTCTAGTGGTGGAATTTCTGACCTATCCGATGCCGGGTGAAAGCGCCGAAGATTACAAGGCCAGGTTCCCAACGCTGATCGAAGGCGGTTCGCGCATCTGTCTGGACCTTGGGGCAAAGTTGCTGAAGATACCCTATCCCGGAACGGCAGAAGCTTGTGCGCGGATAACCGCGATGGCGGGGAATGTGCCGTGGTCGGTATTGTCGGCAGGGGTCGACCATTCGACATTCATCGGGCAGGTCGAGATTGCCATGGCGAATGGTGCCGCGGGCGTGATTGCCGGTCGCTCGCTGTGGAAAGACTGCGTGTCGCTGGATCGCGCCAAGCAGAAACACCTGCTGGAAACCCGCGCCCTGCCACGGCTTCGGGAAATCCAGGCCATCCTCGCGCGCTATCCGCGACCGCTTGGCCAGGAATCCTAAGCGGCGATGCCAAACGCCATAGGCATCGATATCGGCGGCACCAAGACGCGAGCGGCACGGGTTTCGGCTGAGGGGCGGATTTTGGCGCATCTGTCCGCAGCTACGGCAGATGGTGCGCAGGCAGTTCTCGCCAGCCTGATGGGCATGATTTCCGAGTTGCGCGATGACAAAACGACTGCCGTCGGTATCGGTGCGCCCGGCAGGGTTGACGCAGGCAGCGGCCAGATCCTGTCGGGTGGCTATGTCGATCTTTCGGTTCTGCCGCTGAACCGGCTGGTGCATGAGGCCATAGGTCTGAATGTGTTCACCGACAACGATGCCAGCATGGCGCTGGTTGGCGAGGCGCGATGCGGTGCCGCAAGGGGGCACGCGCATGTGGTGATGCTGACGATTGGCACCGGCATTGGCGGGGCAGTGATGGCTGACGGCCATATCTTTCGCGGCAATGGGGCGGCAGGCCAGCTTGGCCACATTACTGTGAGTGCGGCGGGTGAAGGCTGCAATTGTGGGCGCCACGGTTGTTTGGAAAGCGAGTGTTCGGGCACGGCGCTGCGACGATTGTTGGGCGATTTTGGTTTTGCAACGGGAACGCCGGTTGGCGCGGTACTGCGAGACAGGTCACCGCAAGCAGTGGCTTTGGTGCAAGCTTGGGCGACGCCGATGCGGGCTGGGATTGACAGTTTGGTTGCAGCTTTTGGTCCGCAGATCGTTGTTCTTGGCGGCGGGCTTGGCGAGTTTGCCGTGCAGGCGTTGGGACAGGTTCCCGCCATCTCGCCGTGGTTCCAGTACCGGGTTTCCGTCGCTGCGTTAGGCGACGACGCTGGCGTTATCGGTGCTGCTCTTGCGGCGTTGGAGCACAGGCCATGAAGCGGCTTGTTTTGGTCAACGGGGTGCCGGCCTCGGGCAAAAGCACCGTCGCCGGTGCGATTTCGGCAAAGGGGTCGTGGCCGCTGTTAGCGCTTGATACGGTCAAAGAGGCGCTTTTTGCCCATCTGGGCATGGGTGATCGCGACTATAACCGCAAACTTGGCGCCGCCAGTTATGAAGCGATGTTTGCGCTGGTTGGCGATTTTCCTGATGGCATGACGATAGTTTTGGATGCCTGGTTCGGTTTCCAGCCTGGCCAGGTTCTGGCGTCACATCTGGTTAAAGCGGGTGCAGCGCAGGTGGTGCAGGTGTGGTGCCATGCTCCGGCCGGGGTCATCGGCCAGCGCTATCAAGCGCGGGTTGGGCAGCGCAGCGGCGGACACCTTGGGCTGGAATATGTGCCGGAACTGATGCTTTTGGCGGCACGGGCTGTGCCGATGCCGGGCTATCCCTGTTATTCTGCCGACACGAGCGGACCATTCGATCTTGACGGATTCATCGGCTGGTTTGGTCGGCAGGGATCAGGCCACGGTGGTTGAACCGCAAGCTGCAAGATATTTGCGCACCACGGCACCAACCTTGGCGTCGATAATTCGAGCCGAAAGTGGCAGACCGGCATCGGTGTTCAGGTCTGCACCGACATGTCTGGCGAGCAGGTCTTGGGGCAGGTTGACGGTGTCGATGTTGACGTGAAGGACTTCAACGGCGCGCGCAACATTGGGGTCGGGCCAGTAGTAGCGCACGCGGTCGCTGAGGCCGAAGAGTTTGTGTTGGCGCTGCTGATTACCGCGGGCCACATATCCCCGCCAATGGCGGTCGTCGGCGTTCATGACGCTGTCGATTACGTGGATGATTTCCGATCGTTTGGGAAAAGGAAGTTCGTCTTCCAGCGCTGCCATGGCGAAGACGGCTTCGCGGTAGGCGAAGGTCAGTTCAGGGCCGACTTTCAGAATTGCGAAATGTCCGGCCACCAATGAGGTGAGGCTTTCTTCGGTCTGGTAGTCTGTCGAATGGGCTTCGAATACAGCGTTCGGCAGTGCTGCAATCGCCGCGACTAGATTTGTTGCCTTCGCGGGATCAAAGGCGAAAACTTGAGAGTTGCCGAAATCGACACCCGGCTGCACGACGATGGCGATGACCCGCGCGAAGGCCGCATCCAGTCCAAGTTTATGGAAAGCAGCGCGGTGCAGGTCGCAGGTGCGGAGTGTGGCTTCTGGCCGGGTAACGGCAAGGGTATCTAGAATGGCGGTTTCGCCGCCGGGGATGGGCACTTCGGTGCCGATCACGTAACTGAGCGGGGCGCGTGCGGCGGCTTCTGCCACGGCGCAGAGTTCGGCGGCCCGTTGTGCCATTTGCGTTTCATCCAAATTGGAATCGTCGGCGCAGGCCATGCTGGCATCGAGATGGATCTTGGTGAAACCCGCTTGGACATAGGCCTTCACCATTACCTTGGCGTTGGCCATTGCTTTGGCGGAGGCAAGATGACGCCACGGGTTTGGTCCCAGATGGTCGCCCCCCAGAATGATGCGACGCGGGTCGACGGCGGATTCAGTTGCAAGGTCGTTGATGAAGCGGCGGAAATCGGCAGGAGTCATGCCGGTGTAGCCGCCGTGCTGGTTCACTTGATTGCAGGTCGCCTCGAGCAAAATCGGCCCGTGCCCTGGCTGATGTGCCTTGAGAATGGCGCGCAGCGTGTCGGGGTGGGCGGTGCACCACGACGGAATGGCACTTCGATGACCAGCCCGATTGGCGCTGACGATGGCCTGAAGGACAGCAAGGTCTGTCATGATTTGCGCGTGAACAAAGCTTTGATCTGCGGCAAATCGCTATTGCCTTCCATTGGGCCAAGTTTGGTGACGGCCAGCGCGCCTGCTGCATTGGCATGTGCCAAGGCCGTGGGCATATCCATTGATTTGCCAGCGATGAGGGTGACAAAAGTTGCCCCGAAACAATCGCCAGCGCCGGTTGGGTCGACGGGGCTGACGTTGTGAGCGGCGAGGTTTATGTGGGCACCGGATTTGTCGATCGCCTCACAACCCTGTGCGCCTTTTTTTAAAACAACATAGTCTGCGTGTGCGGCGAGGAGCGGTGGCGCATATTGCCCAAGGGTCTGGCCCGGGAACAGCATCGTGGCGTCATCCGCACTGGGAAGGAAGATGCTGCAAAGGCCGATCAATTCGGTCATCGCTGAAAAATAGGTGGCATCGCCCATCAGTTCCTTGCGCACATTGGGGTCAAAGGAAATGCGCGCGCCCGTCAGGTGCAAGGCGCGAACCACGCGCAGGACATTGGCGCACATGTTGGCATCGGCAAGGGCCGTGCCTGAGACGTGGAAATAGTCGGGATTGAAATTCTTCAGCGCCGTGATGGTGGCGTCATCACCGACAAGGCGGGA
>JANMOK010000297.1:0-1550 GCA_031369165.1 Paracoccaceae bacterium | reverse complement strand
GGGGTGTCCCCAAGGCGGCGGCCGAGGCGATGCTGGTGCTGGCATTCCTCGATCAGGCAATCGCGGAGATTGAGGAAAAGGTTCTGGCCGACGACATACGTGACCGATTGTCGGCCTGGATGATGCGGCATTCGTGATGGAAAAAGGCTTGGTCAGCGCAATAGTTGCAGCCTATTCCGATTTGCGATTGGCTCAGGCGCGGCAGGAGCAGACTGTCAGCGAGCCGCGCATCTTGTTTTACGCTTTTTTGGCAGGTTTCCTGATGTTTGTGGCCGGCCTGCCGAGCGCAAGCCTGCAGGCAACTTCTATCGAGGATCCCAACGCCCTGGCGATTGTACTGGCCGCGCGGTTTTTTGGATCACTGTTTGTGCTGCCGCTGCTGTTTTACGCCTTGGCGGCCCTTGCTCATATTATCGCCCGGATTTGGCGGGGTTCTGCAACGTTTCAGATGGCCCGTTTGGCGCTGTTTTGGGCCCTTTTGGTGACGATGCCGGTGGTGTTTTTGGCGTCAATTGCCTCGGTTGGCTTGATGGGGGCACCAGATTTGGCATTGCGTCTGGTTGGTGTGATCGTGCTTTTGGCCTTTGCCAAGATTTGGGGCACGGGTCTGGCGCAATCCGAAGGATTTGCGCGAAGCTGGCCGACGATTGGCATCATCGCCCTGGTTCCAATTGCCACCTTCGTTACAATTGCTGGTTTTCAAACATGAGTCGCCACAATCTTTCCGCAATCTTGTGTCACGCCACGCCCGATCCAGACTATCGGGCAAAGGTGGTGACGGCTTATGGCCTACGAGAAATTTTCGGCAGGACACGGCACATTTCAGACAGACCGAAGCGGAATGCTGGCGCGCATTATCGACGCTTGGCAGGATATGCGCAGCTCGACACGCCGGCTGATCGACGAAAATCCGTCGGAAGGCCGATTGCTGTTTTACGTGCTGTTGTCGGACATGGTTTTCTTTCTGTCCTGGACAATGAAGGCCGTGGTCAAGCCGTCGGCCGGGGCCGAAAGCTTGATTCCAACCAATGTTGGCCTGCTGATGATCGGGGCGCTATTGGTGCGCACCGCCGCCATTTACGTATTCACCCTGATCCTTGGCTCGATCCTGCGCTTGTTTGGCGGCAAAGGCAGTTGGAAGGATACCCGGGCGGGAGTCTTTTGGGGTTCGTTTGTTTCGGCACCCTTTGGCCTGTTGGCGGCATTGATCGCGGTTGTTTTAACGGTTCTGGAGCCGACATTCCCGGCGCTGAAAGAAAGCTGGGTCGCCCTGCCGCCTTATTGGATTGGGCTTATTCCGTTCACCTGGTTCGTTTCCTATGGCATCGCCGAGGCGCAAGGCATAAAGCGCGCTTCGACCATTTTCATGGTTCTGTCGATATTGGCGATCATTGCTGTGATTATCGGCATGTATTTGAAGGCCACCGGGGTTATCTAGCATGAACGGCTGGCTCGCCAAGATTTTGGTGGCCAGCTTTACCAACCCGCGACAAGCGGCGCGGATGGCACTCGGTCAAAACTTCTCGAATGTCGAAATTTTCGGCTTGGCG
>JANMOK010000273.1:0-1597 GCA_031369165.1 Paracoccaceae bacterium | reverse complement strand
GCGCGTTGCTGATCATGGCGCTGTTCAATTCCTGATCCCTGAAAGCCCTCCCCATGAAAATAGCGATCCCCAAGGAAACCCGGGCCGATGAGACGCGAGTGGCGGCGGTGCCCGAAACGGTAAAGAAATTCTTCGCCTTGGGGGCCGAGATCGTGGTGCAATCCGGGGCAGGGTCCTCGGCCAGTATCCCAGATTCAGCCTATGAAGCGATGGGTGCGACGATTGCCAAAACCTATGCTGCCACGGTGAAAGGGGCGGATATTGTTCTGAAAATCCTCGCCCCGACCGAGGCCGAGGTTAAGGGATTGTCCAAGGGGCAAAAGTTGTTCTGCACCATGCAGCCCTATGGCCAGCCGGAAATCATGGCGGCCTGTGCCAAGGCTGGGGTTGATGCCTTTGCGATGGAATTCATGCCGCGAATTTCGCGGGCGCAGTCGATGGACGTTTTGTCGTCGCAGTCCAATCTGGCGGGCTACAAAGCGGTGATCGAAGCCGCCAACGCCTATGGCCGCGCCATGCCGCAGATGATGACGGCGGCGGGCACCATCGCGCCGGCGAAAGTGTTCATTATGGGGGTCGGCGTTGCTGGGTTACAAGCGATTGCGACCGCACGGCGTCTGGGCGCGATTGTGACCGCGACTGATGTGCGGCCGGCAACTGAAGAACAGGTCGCGTCGCTGGGTGGCAAGTTCATCGCGGTGAAAAACGAGGAGTTTGCCCAAGCGCAGACGGCTGGCGGCTATGCCAAGGAAATGTCGGATGATTATAAAAAGCAACAGGCCGAACTGGTGGCGGGTCATATCGCCAAGCAAGATATGGTCATCACTACGGCGCTGATCCCCGGCCGCAAAGCGCCGATATTGGTGACCAAGGCGATGGTTGCGTCGATGAAACCGGGGTCGATCATCGTCGATCTGGCTGTCGAGCAGGGCGGCAATGTCGAGGGCGCCAAGATGGGTGAAGTGGTTGTCACCGCCAACGGCGTTTCCATTCTTGGTTATGCCAACATTCCCGGGCGGCTGTCGGCGGATTCCTCCGCCTTGTTCTCGCGCAACCACTACAATTTTCTGTCGCAATATTTCACCAAAGACGGTTTCGTGATGCCCAAAGATGATGATCTGGTCAAAGGCACGTGCTTGACCTGCGACGGCGAAATTGTGCATCCGAACTTTGCCAAGAAAGGGGCTGCATAATGGCCGGGATCATGGACCAGTTGGCAGAGGCGGCAAAGAGCGCCGCTGAAGCCTCGCAAAAAGTTGCTGACCTTGCGGACCAAGCGATGACTTCCGCCCCCGTAGCAGGCGCTGTGGTGGCGCATGGCGGGGTTTCACCGTTCCTATACCTGCTCGCCAGTTTCGTTTTGGCCTGTTTCGTCGGCTATTACGTGGTTTGGTCGGTGACACCGGCGCTGCACACGCCGTTGATGTCCGTCACCAACGCGGTATCCTCGGTGATTGTGGTCGGGGCGCTGATCGCGCTCAGCGAGAATGATCCCGACGCCTCGAAATGGACGCCGATTTTTGGCTTCATCGGCACGGTGCTGGCGGCGGTGAACATTTTTGGCGGATTTACCGTCACCGGGCGCATGCTGGCCATG
>JANMOK010000253.1:0-8361 GCA_031369165.1 Paracoccaceae bacterium | reverse complement strand
ATGCGGATTTATGCCCAAATGGCGAAAGTTCAGTGAGATTAACTGAATATAGGGCAGCAGTGCTGCCTTTTATCTTGCGCTGACACGTTGTAAACATCCGGCAAAATGCTTTGAGGGTTGAAAATGGCTGTGCAGCGGATGCTGAAATTTGTGAATGTGCCGCGCGACATGCCAAAGAAGCGTGCCGTAAAGGAGCGGCGGACAGATTTTGGCGAAATTTACCGCGATTATGCGGCGGAAAAGGCAGCGGAACAGGCGGCGCGGTGTTCGCAATGCGGTGTTCCTTATTGCCAGACCCACTGTCCGTTGCACAATAATATACCCGATTGGTTAAGACTTACCGCCGAAGGTCGGCTGCAAGAAGCCTATGAGTTGTCACAGGCCACCAATGCTTTCCCGGAAATCTGCGGTCGAATCTGCCCGCAAGACCGGCTGTGCGAAGGCAATTGCGTTATCGAAAAGGCCGGGCATGGCACCGTTACAATCGGTTCGGTAGAGAAATACATAACCGATACGGCGTGGGAACAGGGCTGGGTCAAGGCCATACAGCCCGCGCGTGAGCGGTCGGAAAGTATTGGCATTATCGGCGCTGGACCAGGGGGATTGGCGGCGGCGGACCGGCTGCGCCGGCAGGGATTTCAGGTGACGATTTATGATCGCTATGACAGGGCTGGCGGGTTGCTGACCTATGGAATTCCGGGCTTCAAGCTGGAGAAAGACATCGTGATGCGCCGCAACCGCCAGTTGGAGGAAGGCGGGGTCAAGATCGTTTCCAACTGCAATGTTGGCGAGACGATTTCATTCGCCGAAATCAACGACCAGCACCACGCCGTGCTGATCGCCACTGGCGTCTACCTAAGCCGCGATTTGGGTGGCCCGGGCGCCGGATTGGCCGGAATCGTGCAGGGAATCGACTATTTGACCGCTTCCAACCGCAAAGGCTTTGGCGATGCCGTGCCCGAATTTGACTCGGGCGAATTGGACGCCAAGGGCAAGCGCGTGGTTGTCATTGGGGGTGGTGACACAGCGATGGATTGCGTGCGCACGGCCATTCGGCAGGGAGCAGTTTCGGTGAAATGCCTGTATCGCCGCGACCGCGCCAACATGCCGGGATCGATGCGCGAGACGACGAATGCCGAAGAAGAAGGTGTAGAATTTGTCTGGCTGTCGGCCCCCAAGGGGTTCACCGGCGAAGGGTCCGTCAAGGGCGTGATTGTGCAGAAGATGCGTCTGGGCGCGCCGGATTCAAGCGGCCGGCAAAGCCCGGAAGAAATAGCCGGGGCTGATTACATCGAGGATGCGGAGTTGGTGATCAAGGCGCTAGGCTTTGAGCCGGAGGCTTTGCCAACCTTGTGGAACGTACCCGAATTGGAAGTTACGCGATGGGGCACGATCAAGGCGCGCTTTGGCAGCGGGGAAACGTCGCTGCCCGGCGTTTATGCAGCAGGTGACATTGTGCGCGGCGCAAGTCTTGTTGTCTGGGCGATCCGTGACGGGCGCGACGCTGCAGATGCAATTTTAATGTATGTTAACAAAATCAAAGCGGGTGAAATGGCGGCATAATTGATGTGCACAAGGCGTGCACCGGACGTGCACCGGGCGTGCATACGATTGAGTGTGGGATTGAAAGTAAGCGCGTTAAGGACTTTGTTAATAAGACATCTATATTGACCTAAAATACCGACGTGACGGACATGGATCAGAAAACGAAACTGGAAATAACCGACCTATATGACGATGGCGTGTTGCGGATCAGTGCGCTGGTCGGCACGTCGTCGCGCTTGGTTGTCAGTTTTTCTGGAATTGGCGCCGACCCGAAAGTGCGGCCAATGGAAGAGTTCATTGCCTCGGCCAGTCAAAATGGGTTGAACCATGTTTTGTTCGTGATGGATTCGTCGCGCAGTTGGTTTAACCGCGTGGGTATTGCCGAAAAAACGGCCGAAGTAATCGCGGTTTATCAACGAGAATTTCAAACCGATGAAACCAAGGCAATCGGCGACTCGATGGGCGGGTTTTGCGCGATGATTTTGCCGTCGTTGACATCTGTTTCGGCCGTGTTTGCCTCGGCCCCACAATTTTCCATCGACCCGCCAGTCGTGCCCAACGAAACGCGCTGGAAGGCCGAACGCGCTGTGGTGGAGCAGGTGCGTTACAGCAAGGTCGATGAATATTTGCAGAGCGGCACACTATATGTCGTTGTGCATGGCGATGCCGAGCGCGAAAGGATGCAGCGCGAATTATTTCCCAAGGCGCATAACTTTTGGCATTTCGTCTGCGCCGACAGCGGGCATTCCGTTGCATCGCGGATGCGGCGCGAAAATTTACTGGGCGCAGTTATTGACGCCACCTTTGAGCGCAAGGCGAAAAAAGTGGCGCGGCTACTTTCGGGTGAAAGCTGGCGCAAGCGAAGTGGCGGGGCAAGCTGAAATGCGATTAACTGCCGAAGAAATCGCCGGGATCAAGGCCGCCGTTGTCGAAGTATTCGGCGACACTGCAACCGTGCGCCTGTTCGGCAGCCGGGTGGACGATACCAAGCGCGGCGGCGACATCGATTTGCTGATCGAGGTGCCGGAAGGGCGGGATACGTTTCGGGATGAGTTGGACGTGGCGGGCGCTTTGGAAGAACGGTTGGGCGAGAGGATGATTACTATTCTGCTTCAAGAACCGGGCAAAAACCGCCCGACGATTGTGGAGATCGCTTATCGGGACGGGGTTTCGTTATGAAACTTGAAGCGGTGTTGCTAAGAGAGCTGGATGAAACCGCAGGTAAACTTGCCCAGCGGTTGGATTTGCTTCGAGGCATATTGGTTGCGGAGTTGCCAAAAGCGGACGCTAAAAAGTTAGTTAATCTGGATTTTGACGCCAGTACCAGAGTCGTGGCGTTTTACAAAAGTATTGAACAATTGTTCGATTTGTGTGCCAGACAATTAATGCGTGCGGTCTTGCTGGCCCTAGGCGAAAAAATTGACGGATTCGCGGCGTTTGATGCGTACAATCGGCTCGAAACGTTGGGCGCCGTAAAAAATGCACAGATCTGGGTGGATTTGGGCAACCTGCGCAACAGGTTGGCGCATTCTCATCCGCTAAATGCTGAAAAACAAGCGACGGCCTACAACTCGACACTGGCAGCATCAATAGATTTGACCGCCGTTGTTGCCGATCTGAGACATTTTCTTATCGCTCGAGCATTACTTGGAGGAAACCCGCAATGACCATCTATGACGCCAAATGGGTGCGCGAACAGGAAGTAGCACGCAAAACGCTGGCCGCGACGGGTATGTATTCCGAAGAGGATGAACATTCGTCTTGCGGCGTTGGTTTTGTGGTGGCGATTGACGGCAAGCCGCGGCGGCAGGTGGTGGAAAATGGCATCGCGGCGTTAAAGGCGGTCTGGCACCGGGGCGCGGTGGATGCCGATGGAAAAACCGGTGACGGTGCGGGCATTCATGTGCAAATACCTTTCGCGTTTTTCCACGATCAAATCGAACGGACCGGGCATACGCCACACGATTCCCTTATGGCCGTTGGCATGGTGTTCCTGCCGCGCACCGATTTTGGCGCGCAAGAAACCTGCCGCACGATTGTGGAATCCGAAGTGCTGCGGCTGGGCTATTACATCTATGGCTGGCGCCATGTGCCGGTGGATATTTCCTGTCTGGGCGACAAGGCCGATGCGACGCGGCCCGAGATTGAGCAGATCCTGATTTCCAACATCAAAGGCGTGGATGAAGAGACCTTCGAGCGCGAGTTGTATGTGATCCGTCGGCGCATTGAGAAGGCGGTGACGGCGGCGCAGGTGAACGGATTCTACGTCTGTTCGCTGTCGTGCCGGTCGATCATCTATAAGGGCATGATGCTGGCCGAGCAGGTGGCGGTGTTTTACCCCGACCTTCTGGACCAGCGGTTCGAGAGTGCCTTTGCGATCTATCACCAGCGCTATTCGACCAACACCTTCCCGCAATGGTGGCTGGCGCAGCCGTTTCGCATGTTGGCGCATAACGGCGAGATCAACACGCTGAAGGGCAATTTGAACTGGATGAAAAGCCATGAAATTCGCATGGCGTCGGGCACGTTTGGCGAATTGGCCGAGGATATCAAGCCAATCGTCATGCCAGGGTCGTCGGATTCGGCGGCTTTGGATTCGGTGTTTGAGGTGATGGTGCGGGCCGGGCGTTCGGCGCCGATGGTTAAAACCATGCTGGTGCCGGAAGCTTGGGCGACGATGGCCAGTGCGATGCCGAAGGCTTGGCAGGACATGTATTCCTATTGCAACTCGGTCATGGAGCCCTGGGATGGGCCAGCGGCTTTGGCGATGACCGACGGGCGCTGGGTTTGTGGCGGTCTCGACCGCAACGGGTTGCGACCGATGCGCTATGTGGTGACAGGCGATGGTCTGGTGATTGCCGGGTCGGAAGCCGGGATGGTTGTCGTCGATGAGATGTCGATCAAGGAAAAAGGCGCTTTGGGGCCGGGGCAGATGCTGGCGGTCGATATGGCCGAGGGCCGGGTCTGGCACGATGTCGAGTTGAAAGACATGCTGGCCGCCAGTTTGCCGTTTGGCGACTGGGTGGGCCGGATTACCGACCTTGATGAGAAGACCCGCGATTTGACGGAAACGACTGGATTTAGCGGTGCCGAATTGCGCAAGCGGCAGATTGCGGCGGGCTATTCGATTGAAGAACTCGAGGTGATCCTGCATCCGATGGCCGAGGATGGGAAAGAAGCCATTGGCTCGATGGGCGACGACACGCCGCCGGCGGTGTTGAGCGAGAAATACCGGCCTTTGAGCCATTATTTCCGGCAGAACTTTAGCCAAGTCACCAACCCGCCGATTGACAGTTTGCGCGAGCATCGGGTGATGAGCCTGAAAACGCGGTTTGGCAATTTGAAGAACGTGCTCGATCAATCCGGCGCGCAGACCGAGATTTTGACGCTGGATTCGCCGTTTGTATCCAACGCGCGGTTTGGCGAGATGAAAGCCTATTTCGGCGAAACCGCCGCCGAATTGGACTGCACTTTTGTCGCCGATGGCGGTGATTTGCGCGCGGCTTTGGAAAATTTGCGGCAGAAGGCCGAGGAAGCGGTGCGTTCCGGTTCGGGGCATTTGATCCTGACCGATATTTACCAGAACGAAGATCATGTGCCGATGCCGATGATTTTGGCGACAAGTGCGGTGCATTCGTGGTTGGTGCGCAAGGGTTTGCGCACGTTTTGTTCGCTGAACGTGCAATCTGCCGAATGCATCGACCCGCACTATTTCGCAGTGCTGGTCGGCTGTGGCGCGACCACGATCAACGCCTATCTGGCGCAGGATTCGATTGCCGATCGGGTGACGCGTGGGTTGCTGGAGGGGTCGTTGAACGCGGCGATGGCGAATTACCGCGAGGCGATCAATCAGGGATTGCTGAAGATCATGTCGAAGATGGGGATTTCGGTGATCTCGTCGTATCGCGGCGGCTTGAATTTTGAAGCGGTGGGTCTAAGCCGGGCGATGGTGGCGGAATATTTCCCCGGCATGGTCAGCCGAATTTCGGGGATTGGCCTTTCGGGGCTGCAAAGGAACGTGCGGGCCGTGCATGGGCGCGGCTGGCTGGGCGGGCAGGATGTGCTGCCGATTGGCGGCATCTACAAGGCACGCAAATCGGGCGAGACCCACGGCTGGGAAGCGCAGGCGATGCATGTGCTGCAATCGGCCTGTGACCGTGGGTCGTTCGAATTGTGGAAGCAGTATTCGGCGCACATGCAATCACGCCCGCCGATTCATCTGCGCGATTTGTTGGTGATCAAGGCTGCGGACATGGCGATACCGCTGGAAGAGGTGGAATCGATCACCGCAATTCGCAAACGCTTTGTAACGCCAGGAATGTCGCTTGGGGCGCTGTCACCCGAAGCGCACAAGACGCTGAACATCGCCATGAACAGGATCGGCGCCAAGTCGGATTCGGGCGAAGGTGGTGAAGATGCGGCGCATTTTCTGCCGATGGCGAACGGCGACAATGCGTCGGCCAAGATCAAGCAGGTGGCATCGGGCCGGTTCGGCGTGACAGCGGAATATCTGAACCATTGCGAGGAGCTGGAGATCAAGGTCGCGCAAGGGGCGAAGCCGGGTGAAGGCGGGCAATTGCCGGGGATCAAGGTTACCGAACTGATCGCGCGGCTGCGCCACTCAACGCCGGGGGTGACGCTGATTTCGCCACCGCCGCATCATGACATTTATTCGATCGAGGATCTGGCGCAATTAATTTATGACCTCAAACAAATCAACCCGCGTGCCAAGGTCTGCGTCAAGCTGGTCAGCCAGTCGGGCGTCGGCACCATTGCGGCAGGCGTGGCCAAGGCCAAGGCCGACGTGATTTTGATTTCGGGGCACAACGGCGGCACCGGGGCGTCACCGCAAACCAGCATCAAATACGCCGGTCTGCCGTGGGAAATGGGGTTGTCCGAGGCGCATCAGGTGCTGGCGCTGAACAACCTGCGCGAACGGGTGACTTTGCGCACCGACGGCGGCTTGCGCACCGGGCGCGACATCGTGATTGCCGCCATGCTGGGGGCCGAGGAATACGGCATCGGCACAGCCTCGCTGATTGCGATGGGCTGCATCATGGTGCGGCAATGTCAGTCCAACACCTGCCCGGTTGGCGTCTGTGTGCAAGACCCAGTGCTGCGGGCCAAGTTCACCGGCACGGCGGAGAAGGTGGTCAATTTGATGACCTTCTACGCGCAGGAAGTGCGCGAGATTCTGGCCTCGATTGGCGCGAAATCGCTGGATGAGGTGATTGGTCGGGCGGACTTGCTGGCGCAGGTCAGTCGTGGGTCGGAGCATCTGGACGACCTCGATTTGAACCCGCTTTTGGTTTCGGTGTCGGCGCATGGCAGCATCAAACTGAACCGCTTGCGTGAGCGCAATGCGGTGCTGGATACTTTGGACGCGCAGATCGTTGCTGATGCGCAGCCGTTTTTCAAAGACGGCGAAAAGATGCAGCTTAGTTACGCGGTGCAGAACACCTTGCGCACCATCGGCACACGGGTTTCCAGCCATATCGTGCAACGATTCGGCATGCACAACGATTTGCAGCCGGATCATCTGACGGTGCAATTGACCGGGTCGGCGGGGCAGTCACTTGGCGCGTTTGCTGCGCCGGGGTTGAAGCTGGAAGTCTATGGCGACGCCAATGACTATGTCGGCAAAGGCCTGTCGGGGGCGACAATCGTGGTGCGGCCAAGGCTGGGAAGCCCGCTGGTGCCGCATGAAAACACAATTATCGGCAACACGGTTTTGTACGGTGCAACAGCGGGCAAGCTGTTCGCCAACGGACGTGCCGGTGAACGGTTCGCTGTGCGTAATTCGGGTGCAGAGGTTGTGATCGAGGGCTGCGGCTCGAACGGTTGCGAATACATGACCGGCGGGGTGGCGGTGATCTTGGGGTCGGTTGGTGACAACTTTGGCGCGGGCATGACCGGCGGCATGGCGTTTTTGTATGATGCGGTTGGCGACGTCGGCAAACGGCTGAACAGCGAAACTGTGGTCATGCAAGGCGTCGAAGCGGCGCATTGGGAAGGCGTTTTGCGGGGCCTGATCGAGGCGCATGTCGGCGAAACCCGCAGCCCGAAAGGTTCCGAGATTCTGCGTAACTGGGACGAGGAATTGCTGAGGTTCAGGCAGATCGTGCCGAAAGAAATGCTGGCAAGGCTGGAGTTTGCGCTGGTGGATGAGATGAAGAAGCGGGCTTGATAATTGGCAATAATGTAGTTACATTATTGCAATGGCCGAGATTGAGTTCATCTGGGATGAGGCCAAAGATCGTGCGAACAGGCGAAAGCACGGCGTCAGTTTTTCCGAAGCTTGCCACGTGTTTGCTGACCCTTTGCACCAATCTTGGCAGGATCGGATCGAGGGTGGTGAGCAACGGTGGCAAACTCTTGGTTTTGTTGGTGGCGTGATTGTGTTGCTGGTGGCACATACTTTTGTGGAGGATGGATCGGAGCACGAGCCCATTGAACTGATCCGCATTATTTCTGCTCGCCGCGCGACACCAAGGGAAAGGAGCCGATATGAAAATGGTCAAAATGACATTGGAAGACCTTCCGCCGCTGACGGTGAGTCAACAAACGCGACTGGCCGCTTTGGCGGCAAAGCCTGACGCGCAGATTGACACAAGTGACATTCCTGAAATGACTGATGCCGCTTTGGCTGAAATGAAACCGGGGCGCTTCTATCGTCCGGTCAAGCAACAGATCACGGCGCGAGTGGATGCTGATGTGCTTGTGTGGCTCAAGTCGCAGGGCAAGGGTTATCAGGCTTTGATGAATGCGATCCTGCGGCGTGAGATGTTGAATGGGTTGGAAAAACCGTTGGTGGAT
>JANMOK010000250.1:0-1507 GCA_031369165.1 Paracoccaceae bacterium | reverse complement strand
GATGCTCGCGGAAGTGCCGGGTAACGGTGCCATGGGCGGCCTCGGCTTCGACCACCTTGCCGTCGGGCGTCATCAGGATCGAGGTCATCATGCCAAGGCTGCCAAAGCCTTGTGCCACCAGATCGGACTGCACATCGCCGTCGTAGTTCTTGCAGGCCCAGACATAGCCGCCGGACCATTTCATCGAACTTGCCACCATGTCGTCGATCAGCCGGTGTTCGTAGGTGATTTTGGCAGCTTTGTAGCGATCAGCGAATTCTTCGTCGAATACCTGCTGGAACAGGTCCTTGAAGCGACCGTCATAGGCTTTCAGGATGGTGTTCTTGGTGCTGAGGTAAACCGGCCAGCCGAGGTTGAGGCCGTAGTTAAGCGAGGCGCGGGCGAAATCGATGATCGAATCGTCGAGGTTGTACATGGCGAGGGTCACGCCGGACGAGGGGGCGTCGAAGACTTCGCGCTCGATCACGGTGCCATCGTCGCCGACAAACCTGAGGGTCAGCTTGCCCTTGCCGGGAAAGCGGAAATCGGTGGCGCGGTATTGATCGCCGTAGGCATGGCGGCCGATGACGATGGGTCTGGTCCAGCCGGGAACCAGACGGGGCACGTTGCGGCAGATGATCGGCTGGCGGAAGATGACGCCGCCAAGGATGTTGCGGATGGTGCCATTGGGGCTTTTCCACATCTGTTTGAGGCCGAATTCCTCGACCCGCGCCTCGTCGGGCGTGATGGTGGCGCATTTGACACCGACGCCGTGTTTCTTGATCGCCTTGGCGGCGTCGATGGTGACCTGGTCATTGGTGCGGTCGCGTTCCTGAATGCCAAGGTCGTAATATTTCAGGTCGATGTCGAGATAGGGCAGGATCAGTTTGTCTTTGATGAACTGCCAGATGATGCGGGTCATCTCGTCGCCATCGAGTTCGACCACTGGGTTGGCGACTTTGATTTTGCTCATGGCTGGTTCCTTGACCTGTAAGTTGCGGCTTTCCTATAGGAAGCCGTTGCAGGTTAAAAGCCGGTGAAGAGGCTATTTCGGTTTGAGGGTTTTGACATAGGACAAGGCCAGTGCGGCGAGTTTCTTGCGCCGGGTTTCGTCGAATACCACTTCGGCGGTGGTCAGAATAAACCCCGCCATTTCGCGGCCGCCTTGGGTCATTGTGGATGTGCCTTTGACGGCAAGCGCCTCGGCGGCGGTTTCCTTGGCAACACGAAACATGCCGCCGTCCTGATAGGTGCCCATCACCATATTGCCGCTGAGCATGAAGGCGAGGCCACCGAACATTTTCTTTTCAACAATCGTGCCGTGTCCGGTGACTTCGCTGCGCAGGAGGTCGGCGAGTTTGGGATCAAAGGCCATGAGCTGCTCCGGTTTGCAAGTGGCTGGCCGAGAGGGTATCACGCGGGCGAATTATTGGAAGGGCGCTATGTCGGGGACGGATCATTCGGCGGGGTCGGATTGGCAGGGACCGGGGCCGGTGATGGTGCTGGTGCGTCCGCAGATGGGCGAGAA
>JANMOK010000156.1:0-2648 GCA_031369165.1 Paracoccaceae bacterium | reverse complement strand
TGCACATTGCGATTGGGCGGGTGGCCAGCGATGTGACTTTGCCGGGGTTGCGGAAGTTGCAGGCGGCTTTGGCGGCAAAAGCGGCGGCGTTTGAGCATATCATCAAGATCGGCCGCACCCATATGATGGATGCGACGCCGCTGACTTTGGGTCAGGAATTCGGTGGTTACGCGTTTCAGGCCGCGCAAGGCGTGCGCCGGATCGAGGCGGCTTTGACCAACATCTGGCCATTGGCGCAGGGCGGCACGGCGGTTGGAACCGGGTTGAACACCAAACCGGGGTTTGATGCATCGATTGCGGCGGAGATTGCGACGATTACTGGACTGCCGTTTGTCACCGCGCCCAACAAGTTCGAGGCTCTGGCGGCGCATGATGCGTTGGTTGAAATGTCGGGGGCGTTGAAAACCGTCGCCGCCAGCCTGTTCAAGATTGCCAATGATATTCGTTTGCTGGGATCGGGCCCGCGGTGTGGGTTGGGCGAGCTGAAATTGCCGGAGAATGAACCGGGCTCATCGATCATGCCGGGCAAGGTTAACCCGACGCAGGCCGAGGCGCTGACGATGGTCTGCGTGCAGGTGATGGGCAACGATGCGGCTGTGGGTTTTGCCGGGTCGCAAGGGCAATTTGAGCTGAACGTGTTCAAGCCGGTGATGGTGTATAACGTATTGCAGAGCCTGCAATTATTGGGCGATGCGGCGTCGGCTTTTACCGATAATTGCGTGGTTGGCATTGAGGCAGATGAGGAGCGGATCGCCAAATTGATGTGGGAAAGCCTGATGCTGGTGACGGCTTTGGCCCCGACGATTGGTTATGACAATGCCACCAAGGTGGCGAAAACGGCGCATAAAAACGGGACGACGTTGAAGGAAGAAGCCATTCGGCTGGGGCTGGTCGATGCGGCGACGTTCGATCGGGTGGTGCAGCCGAAAGATATGCTGGGGCCGAAAGGGCTGTGAGTATTGTCAATCTGAAACGGGCGCGAAAGCGGGTTTTGACGGAGGATAAAAAGACCGCAGCCGACCGCAATGCTTTGGCGTTTGGTCTGAGCAAGGCCAAAAAGGCGGCCGCAAAAGCGGCAAATGACGTCGATTCAAAACGTTTGGAGGGGCACAAACGTGGCGAATAATGGCCGTCCGGTAAAGCATTCTCTGACATTGAACGGACATCGCACCAGTGTTTCGCTTGAGGCCGAGTTTTGGGATCAGTTTCGCGTGATTGCTGTTGAACAGCGACTTGCGATCAACGAATTGGCGGCACGCATTGATGCCGAACGCGGTACAGATACGGGACTGGCGTCGGCGATACGGGTGTTTGTGCTGAGGCACTTTTTAGGACAAGAAGCGTAAATTGCCTGCGGCGCGAGTATTTTTGGAACCCTGAAATGCTCAGCGCCGCGTCAATCGAAGCCAGATGCCGTTTTCCGAGCGGACGGTCAGATGGGTGACGGGGACCGGGGCTTTTTCAGGGATGGTTTCAAACTTGAATGCGCGCACCAGCATGGCCAGCATCAAGACCCCCTCGATCATCGCAAAACCAGCGCCCGGACAAACGCGCGGGCCTTTGGAAAACGGCAGATAGGCGTCGCGCATGCAGGCGCGATTTTCCTCGCGGCCCCAACGGTCGGGATCGAAGGCGTCGGGATCGGCCCAGATGCGCTGGTGGCGCTGCATGTGCCAGGGCGAGATTATGCAGAGCGAACCGGTTTCGGCGGGCCTGTCGCGAAATACCTCGGTTTTGGTGGTTTCACGCACCATCATCGGCACCGGCGGGTAGAGGCGCAGGGTTTCGCGAAAAATGTCCCGGCAAAACGCCAGTTTTCCGATGTCGGAAAAGCCCGGTTTCTGCCGCCCCAAAACGCGTTGAACTTCGCTGAAAAGCCGGTTTTGAACGCCTTGATCCAGTGCCAAAAGATAGAGCGCCCAGGATAAAGCCGAAGCCGAAGTCTCGTGTCCGGCCAGGAAAAAGATCGCGACCTGGTCGACCATTTCACTTTCGCTGAAGCATTTTCCGGTTTGCGGGTCGGGCGTGGTCATGATCTTGGTTGCAAGGTCTTGCGGGGCCGCGTGAGACGCGATCTGAGAGGCTCTGAGGAGGATCATCGCGCGAAGCCGTGCGCGTATGGCCGAAGCAGCTACACGCGCCCTGCGCGGCCTGTAGCGCGGCACCCAGGCTGGCATTCGCAGCAAGTCGGGCCAGGTCATCAAGGGTTGCGAACGCTGATAGGTTTGAAAGTCGCGATAAACCGCCGCCGCTTCGACATCGCTGATCGGGGTCGAGAACAACGTGCGGAAAATAACATCGGCGGCAAGGTGGGTCGATTGGGCTTCCATCTCGATGGTGCCACCATTGCCAAGGCGCGTTAGCGCCTCGTCGCCCGCCGCGACCATGGCGGGAAAAACGTCGCGCAGTCGGCCACCTTCAAACGCCGGGTCGATGATACGGCGCTGACTTTGCCAAAGACTGCCGTTGGTGACAAATACCGACTGACCAAGCAGTGCCGCGAGTGTTTTTTGAATGATTGGCGACTTGGGAAAATCTTGCGGCCGTTCCACAAGAATCGTGTCAACAAGTGCTGGCTGGTTGATGAAAAATGACGTGTAAAATGGCGTTTTGAGTTCCGCCATCCAGGCGCCATAAAGCCGTTCGGG
>JANMOK010000207.1:0-9862 GCA_031369165.1 Paracoccaceae bacterium | reverse complement strand
CGGTCGCATTGGTAGCTCAGTTGGATAGAGCACTTGACTTCGAATCAAGGGGTCGGGGGTTCGAGCCCCTCCCAGTGCACCAGTTCTTCTTGGAACGGCCCGGCGCCAGCGCTCCACTATCAATCGAATTCAAAGGTGTGTACTCTGTCGGCGCGGTTTCCGGCGGTCGGCCTGACTCCGCCGTCGCTGGAAGCAACCGATGGAATATGTCCTCGCCCTTGTCACATTCCTCGCGGTTGCTGCTCTGGTTATCCTCACCCTGCTGGCACTTCTTCTGCTGCTGATCTCCAGTTCGCTGCTTCCTGCAGCGGCGATCAAGGTTTTGGTTCGCACCGTCTTGCAACTGCTGTACCGGGTCGAGCTGCATGGCGCGCAGAACATGCCGGCGCCGGGCAGCGGGGCCGTGGTCGTAGTCAACCACGTCTCCTTTCTCGACGGCTTGCTGCTCGGCGCATGGCTGCCGGGCAGGCCGACCTTTGCCATGTACACCAAATACGCCAGTGCCTGGTGGGTCCGGCCGTTCCTGCGGATGCTGGATGTCTTTCCGGTCGATCCGACCAACCCTATGGCGGTCAAGCGCATGGTCAAGGCGGTGCGCGATGGCCGCACGCTGGTGATCTTCCCCGAAGGTCGGATCACCGTCACCGGGGCGCTGATGAAAGTGTACGACGGCCCGGGCATGATCGCCCACAAGGCCGATGCGCCGATTGTGCCGGTGCGCATCGACGGGGCGCAATTCTCGCAATTCTCGCGGTTGCGCGGCAAGGTCCGGCTGCGCTGGTTCCCGAAAATCAAGCTGACCGTGCTGCCGCCGCGCCGGTTTGTCATCGAGGGCGAGATGTCGGCGCGATCGCGCCGCGCCATTGCCGGGCGGCGGCTGTACGACGAACTCAGCGAAATGATCTTCGCCACTTCCGGTATCGACCTCAGCCTGTTTGACGCGCTGCTGGAGGCCCGCAGGATCCACGGTGGCAAGGCATTGGTCGTGGAGGACGTCAAGCTCGTGCCGATGAGCCTTGACCGGCTGGTCACCGGCAGTTTTGCCTTGGCGCGGCGCTTCAGACAGTTCACCTTTCCGGGTGAGGCGGTCGGCATCCTGCTGCCCAACGTGGCGGCGGTTGTCGCCACATTCTTTGCCCTGCAAACGATCGGCCGGGTTGCCGCCATGCTCAATTTCACCGCTGGACTGGCCAACATCAAGGCGGCCTGCACTGCCGCTGAAATAAGCACAATCCTCACCGCGCGGGCCTTCATCGCGCAGGCCAAACTTGGCGGCATCATCGCGGGGCTGGAGGCCGACGGGCGCAAGATCATCTATCTGGAAGATATCGCCCTTGAAATCGGCACCTTGGCCAAACTGCGGGCGCTGTTGGCGAGCAAATTCGCTGCCTCAATCCACAGGCGGGCGAAAGTCTTGCCCGGCCAACCCGCCGTGATCCTGTTCACCAGCGGCTCCGAGGGCCTGCCGAAAGGCGTGGCGCTGTCGCATCGCAACCTGTTGGCCAACTGCCGCCAGCTGGCGGCGCGGATCGACTTCAACGCCAGCGACATCGTGCTGAACGCCCTGCCGGTGTTTCACAGCTTCGGCCTGACCGGCGGGGCGCTGCTGCCGATCCTGAACGGCATCAAGACCGTGCTGTACCCCAGCCCGCTGCATTACCGCATTGTTCCGGCGCTGGCGTATAATTCGAACGCTACAATCCTGTTTGGCACTGACACCTTCCTGTCGGGCTATGCGCGGATGGCGCATTCCTATGATTTCTACAGCCTGCGCTATATTTTCGCCGGGGCCGAGCGGGTGCGCGAGGAGACCCGCAAGACCTATGCCGAGAAATTTGGCCTGCGCATCCTCGAAGGTTACGGCGCTACCGAGGCCGGGCCAGTGATCGCCGTCAACACCCCGATGCATTTCAAGGCCGGTTCGGTCGGGCGGCTGTTGCCTGGGATCGAGGCGCGGCTGGAGGATGTGCCGGGCATCACCGAAGGCGGGCGGCTGTCGATCCGCGGGCCAAATATCATGGCCGGCTATTACAAGACCGATGCGCCGGGGGTGTTGCAACCGCCCGAGGGCGGCTGGCATGACAGCGGCGACATCGTCACTATCGACACTGAGGGATTTGTCACCATCCGCGGCCGGGCCAAACGTTTTGCCAAGATCGGCGGCGAGATGGTTTCACTGGCCGCTGTCGAGGGCTACGCCGCAGCGCTGTGGCCCGACCATGCCCATGCCGTCGTCATCCGGCCCGATCCGAAGAAAGGTGAACAAATGGTGCTGTTCACCACCAATCTTTTGGCGAAACACGCTGGGCTGTCGGCCTGGGGCAAGGCCAACGGCATCGCCGAACTGGCGATCCCGCGCGACATCAGGGTGCTGGCTGAGCTGCCGGTGCTGGGGACGGGGAAGCTCGATTATGTGACGATGGGCCAGATGGCGGGGTGAAGGCGGCTGCGCGCCGGGGCGAACCGCCCTAGCGCAAGACCGGTCGTCACCGACGTCGAGCTGCTGGTCGTCGCGATCGAGCTGGTTGTGGCGCAGACGATGACAGCGATCCGCAAATGTGCCCTCTTGTATCACAGTGGCTGGCTGTGATTTGTGCGTTGCTTGCAAAGTCATACTGAAAAAAGAGGAATTGAAATGTCTGATGTAACGGTTGCACCCGGCGGCGTGAGCAAGCTCAACCTTGCCCTTTGGGCGGCGCAGATCTTGCTGGCGGTCGCCTATGGCATGGCGGCTTACACGAAAGCAGCCCTGCCGATCGCCGAAATGGCCACGACGATGACCTGGGTGAGCGACGTTCCGGCTTGGCTGGTCCGGTTTATCGGCATTGCCGAGGGGCTTGGCGCCCTGGGTTTGATTCTGCCGTCCCTGACCCGGGTTTTGCCTTGGCTAACGCCGTTGGCGGCGATGGGATTGTCGGTCGTCCAGCTTTTGGCGATGCCATTCCATCTGTCGCGCGGTGAAGCCTTTGCCTTGCCGGTCAATCTGGTTTTGTTGGCGCTGTCGCTGTTCATTCTGTGGGGGCGCTGGAAAAAATCACCGATTAGCCCGCGCTGATTGCCCTTTAGTCAAATTAGTGTCACCCGTTGCCCAAGCCTTGGGTGACACTTGAAACCAGATCTGACATTCGAATCGATGCGATCCTTCCCGTGCTGTGGCATCGACGAAGCAGGACGCGGGCCGTGGGCAGGGCCGGTTGTTGCGGCGGCCGTGATTTTGCAGGAAGTCCCCGCAGGCGTCGACGATTCCAAGAAGTTGAGCGCCGCAACGCGCAACATGCTGTTCCAGCAGATCACCGCTACCGCGATATTTGGCATTGGCCTCGCCACGGTCGAAGAAATCGACAGCCTCAATATCTTGCAAGCCACGTTTCTGGCGATGCGCCGTGCCGTATTGGCGCTGCCAGCAATGCCGGCCTTCGCCTTGATCGACGGCAACCGTGTGCCAGGTGGGTTACCTTGCCCCGCCGAAGCGATTGTAACAGGTGACGGACGATGCGCCTCGATTGCAGCGGCGTCGATCCTTGCCAAAGTAACCCGCGACAGGATCATGGCAGAACTGTCACAGGTCCATCCCGGATATGGGTGGGAAAGCAACATGGGCTATGGGGTGCCCGCCCATTCGGCGGGCCTCAAACGCTGGGGTGTCACACCACATCATCGGCGTACGTTCAAACCCATCCACAACATCTTGTGGGAAGCAAAATAACTAAGTTATTGATTCAAAATAATTATTGACGGCGAGTCCGAGTTGAATCATGCTTGAACCAACGAGACCGCCAAGGTCCGCAGGCAGGATGACATGAATATCAAGACCGACATTGCGGGCGTTCTTCCGCTCGACCAGATCATTGCGGGGGATTGCATATCCGCCATGAATCTGTTGCCGGAATGTTCGGTTGACCTTATTTTTGCTGACCCGCCCTACAACCTTCAGCTTCGTGGTGACCTGCACAGGCCAGACAATTCGCTGGTCGATGCCGTCGATGATCACTGGGACCGCTTTGCCGGTTTCGCGGAATACGATGCCTTCACCAAAGACTGGCTGACCGCCGCACGCCGCATTCTCAAAGCCGATGGGGCGATTTGGGTGATTGGCTCGTATCACAACATTTTCCGCGTTGGATCGGTTTTGCAGGACCAAGGTTTTTGGATTCTCAACGACGTGGTTTGGCGCAAATCCAATCCGATGCCGAACTTTCGCGGCAAACGCCTGACCAATGCGCATGAGACGATGATCTGGGCGGCGAAAAGCGACACCGCAAAATACACCTTCAACTACGACGCCTTGAAGGAGCTGAACGAAGGCGTGCAGATGCGCTCGGATTGGGTGATTCCGCTTTGCACCGGACATGAGCGGCTGAAGGATGCCAACGGCGACAAGGCGCATCCGACGCAAAAGCCGGAGGCCTTGTTGCATCGGGTGTTGGTTGCCACCACCAAGCCGGGCGATGTGGTGCTCGACCCGTTTTTTGGCACCGGCACCACGGGTGCAGTGGCAAAGAAACTCGGGCGGCATTACATTGGAATTGAGCGCGAGGCCGCTTACCGCGAGGTTGCCCAAAAACGCCTTGCGAATACAAGGCGCTATGACCGCGACGCCTTGGAAGTGACCGGCAGCAAACGCGCCGAGACAAGAATTCCGTTCGGCCAGTTGGTGGAACGGGGCATGCTGATGCCGGGGGAAATCCTGTCCAGCATGAACGGCCGTCACACGGCCAAGGTTCGGGCCGACGGCACGCTGATTGCCTCGGAAGCGCGTGGTTCGATCCATCAAGTTGGCGCCTTCCTGGAAGGTGCGCCAAGTTGCAATGGCTGGACATATTGGTGTTTTAAGAAAGACGGACAAAGCGTGCCCATTGATGTGCTACGCCAGCAAGTCCGCGCAGAGTTGCAGGATGACTGAGACCCCCCAAAGATGAAGTCTCCTGCCTTGGTGCGCCCCGCACCAGACTAGAGCCCCGCCATTGTACGGCGGGGCTTTTTCATTTTTGCATGAACCAAAATCTTTCAGAAGATTCTGGCATCGGCGAACAGTGATCAGCGCAGCTTCGCCGTCGCAACCAGTGGCACAACATTTGCCTGCGAATGGTTGGCATATGTGTCCCAGGTCGGCGTGTAGGTTTCGCCTTGATTGCCCCAGACAGTCCAGCCAATACGCGGACCACGGGCGAAAAGTTCCAGACGCGGGCCGTTGCTGCATCCTTCAATCAAGGCAAACTGCTCGTCTGGTTTGCGACTGTGCTCGCGTTTCTGCGACGAAATAATGTTCTCCTGCGTCCGACCCTGTTGCAAGGTCCGCGCATTCTTACCGCGCACCCCGAACAGCAAAACCTCGGTCACGTTGCGAAAATAGAAGCCGACACCCCGCCGATCCGGGCCGCCGTCTTTGCGGATCTTGTACCAGATGATGTTGCTTTTGTAGGTGAATCCCCAGTTTTCCATGACTTTCAGACCATCGGAAAGCATGGCGTTCGGCACCCACAGGTATAGATGGGCGGTATCAGCTACCACGGCCTCGACAGGCAGGTCGCAAATTTCCCGCAGCGTCATCGTCGGATAGCGGCTCAGTCGCTTGTGTTCGGGTGCCATCTTGCCAGTGCGGTTCTGGAACTGCCACGGCGGATCGGCAAGCACTGTGCGAAATTTGATCTTTCCGGTCTTTTCCAGCAGGTCATCGGCGGCGCTGATCATACCTCTTCCTCTACAAACAGGGCTTTGGTGATGCCAAACACCAAGAGCGGACAGCCAGCACCACCACCGCCTTCGATGCGCGGCAATAGTTTGGACATATGCGTGGTCGAATTGCCGTAGGATGACCCTCTGCCAGGTTCGTTAAAGATGTCTTGAAGCTCGTCCGATCGAGTGATGATGATCCCGACACTAACAGCACGCAGATCGAAAAGCAGTCGAAAATTGTTCAGGTCACGGTCAAAGAACGGATCCTTGTTATTCCACTCGATTTCCAGCGCCACTGAATTTTTAAAACAATCCACTTTGTGCGTCGGCGAATCGAGACGGGTTCCATCGACCTCTATTGCAGTCTGAAATTGCTTTTCGACCCAGCCTCTTTCGAACAGAAAGCCGTCGATGTAAGCGGAAAGCTTCGATTTGTTGCCGCCACCCAAAGCGACCCAAGATTTCCTAAGCCTGAATGCGGTCAACAAATCCAAAAGGTCGGCCCACTCTGAGGGGGAAATCCTGAGAAAGAATGGCGCTAGCATGCTTCCATTCGTGACATTCATAGGACTCACGAATGAAATCGGGCAGGCGGTCGATCAACATCTTGTGGCTCCGGAATCCATCGGGAGCATAGATTGTGGGCCGTGGCAAAGCAAGGCGTCGCTCTTCGCTTGGTCCAACCTAAGGTGCGCCACAACGACCTTTATGCTGTCGTCGACCAATCCCTCACCTCCGGATAATGGTCCTTCCGCCACTTCCGCACGCGTTTGTTCATCACCCGGCGCCAGAGCCACGGGTTGAACGACATGGCGGTCATGATGGGATAGCCGTAGGGCAGTTGCGGCGCCTCACTGGCGGTATAGGTTTGCAGCAGCGGATAGCGCCGGTCAGGGCGGGCGTGATGGTCGGAATGGCGCTGCAGGTTGATGAGCAGGTAATTGGTGATGCGATGGGCGGCGTTCCAGGAATGATGCGGGCGCACCGGTTCGTATTTGCCGTTGGGCAGCAACTGGCGGGTCAGGCCGTAATGTTCGGTGTAGTTGACCTGTTCCAGCACCATGATGGCGATGAAGGCCTGCATGACGAAATAGCCAACACCGGGCCAGCCGCCGATCAGCCAAGCGGCGCCCAACACCAGAATCTGGCCGATGCCGTAGCGCCAGAACGGGTTGGAATGTTGCCAGACGGGCCGGGATTTCATCGCCAGCCGCTGCTTTTCGGCTTTCCAGGCCGACAGCAGGCAGCCGGGCAGAACGCGGGCGAAAAAGTGGTAGAAACTTTCGTTGTAGCGCGCCGTCACCGGGTCGCGCGGGGTGCCGACGTGGCGGTGATGCACGATCACATGTTCGGATTTGAAATGGGCGTAGAGCACGCTGACTAGCAGCCATTCGCCTAATCTTTGTTCCCAGCGGTTTTTCTGGTGGATCAATTCATGGGCAAAGACAATGCCCACCGCACCGGTGATCAGTCCGGTTTCGGCGACCAATCCCAGCCGCTCGTGCCAGTTCAGATGGGCGAAATGGGTGGCGGCGTAGAGAATGAAAATCAGCACGGCTGATTGAATTGGCAACCAGACCAGCACGATCAGCCGCCGCCAGAACAGCTCGGCCTCGGGGGTTTGCGGGTCGATGTTGCTGGTGTTCTCGCCAAAAATCCGGTCCATGAACGAGGACAGGACGATGCCGTAAAACGGCGCGATCCACAGCGTCCAGCCGCCGTAGGTGGCGGCGATCGCCAGTATCGGCACGTTGGCCATTGGCAGCAGGAATGGCAGGGCGGCGATCAGGTCGGATTTCGGCTTGAGCATGGCGCTATGTCGCATTTTAGCGGCGGGCTCTCAAGGCTTGATGGCGAGAGCAAGCTGCAGGGCTTTGCGAAACAGGGTTGGGAAGGCGGTCAGGACGAGATTGTTGCCGCTCAGCGCGCGGTCGTTGCGCAGGACGCTCAGGCGCAGATGGAAGTGGGTGAAGGTGTGACGCACTTCGCCGATGGTGCGCCAGTTGCCGTCCGGCGCTGTTGCAGTCGAGCCATCCCAGCCCGATGTCGGCAGGCCGAGCATGCCGCCGAGCAGGCCGGATTTGGGCCGGACCTGGGTGACAAGCGACCCGTCGGGCGCGGCCTCGATCCAGACTTGGCCGATGCGGATGGGTTTGGCGGGTTTGATCAGGCGGTTGGGCAATTGGGCGGCGATGCCTTTGGCGCGGGCTTCGCACGATTGGCTCACCGGACAGATGCCGCAAGCCGGGTTGCGCGGGGTGCAGATTGTTGCGCCCAAATCCATCACCGCTTGGGCATAGTCTCCGGGGCGCAATTCAGGTGTCAGTCTGGCGGCGTGGCTGCGCAGCACCGGTTTCGCAGCAGGCAGCGGTTCGGTCACGGCAAAATAGCGGGCCAGCACCCGCTCGACATTGCCGTCAACAACCGTTGCCCGTTGGTCAAAGGCAATCGCGGCAATTGCCGCGGCGGTGTAGGGGCCGATGCCGGGAAGCTGGCGCAGGCCAACCTCGGTTTCTGGGAATGAACCGAGTTCTGCTACGGCTCTGGCACATTTCAACAGATTGCGCGCCCGGGCGTAGTAACCAAGCCCGGCCCAAGCGGCCATGACGGTTGCGTCGTCTGCCTTGGCCAGTGCTTGCACATCGGGCCAGAGCACGATGAATTTGCGGAAATAGCCGTCCACCGCCGCCACGGTGGTTTGCTGCAACATCACTTCGGACAGCCAGACGTGATAGGGGTTGGGGCTCTGGCTGGATTTTGGCGGCTCCCGCCAAGGCATTTTGCGGGCGTTCACGTCATACCAGGCCAGCAATGGATCGGGAAAAGCGAGGTCGCATTCACGCAAGATTTATGCCCCCGAATGTTGCATTCAGGGTGCCAAAGGTTAACTCATCAGCGTAAAAGGCGTTAATGCTTGGTAAAGGGCCCATGGTGCACAAACCTGACACGGGATTGCGAAAAGGCAAGGGTGCGCCGTCAGCTAAGCCCTTGGCCAACGGCTTTGTGCATGCCGGTGGTTTGCTGGGCACAAAGCTGCGCACCAGCGCGGAAAAACGCGGTTTTGCCGAGGTGCGGTTATTGACCCAATGGGCCGAGATTGTCGGGGCCGACACCGCCGCGATGACAAGGCCGGTTTCGGTGAGTTATGGCGCTGGCGGGATGGGAGCCACCTTGATTCTGCTGGCTGAAGGGGCACATGCGCCGCAATTGCAAATGCAATTGCCCGCGATCAAAGATCGGGTAAATGCCTGTTATGGCTACAATGCAATTTCGCGAATCAAGCTGACACAAACGTCGGCAACAGGGTTTGCCGAGGAACCAGCGGTTTTCGTGCCCAAGGATGCGGCACCGATAAGGGATGCCGACATCAATTCGGCGCTAAGCAAGATTGGCGATCCCGACTTGCGGGCCGCGCTAGACCAACTGGGCCGCAGCGTTTTGGCGCGGCCTGAAGTGTTAATGACAGGAAAGAATCTGGAATGAGCAAAAATCTGTTGAACCGCCGCAATCTGTTGCTGACAGCATTGGCTGCCAGTGCCGCCGGTGTGGCTGGTTGGCAATATAACGCCCGCCCGGGCCAATCGTCGCTGGTGTCGATGCAGGCCGTGGCCCAAGACGCGGAACCTGCGGCAACGCCCGCTGCGGCCCTGCCCGAAGTCAAGGAAATGTTCCTCGGCAACCCTGACGCAGACGTGACCGTGATCGAATATGGGTCATTCACCTGCCCGCATTGCGCGGCGTTCAGCAACGACGTTTTCCCGCTGCTAAAGGCTGAGTACATCGACACCGGCAAGATCAAATTCATCTACCGCGAAGTCTATTTTGACCGCCTTGGTTTGTGGGCCGGCATGCTGGCGCGTTGCGACGGCGGTTTACGATATTTTGGCTTGGCGGATTTGTTGTTTGCCAACCAAGCCGATTGGGCAAGCAAAGAAAGCCCGAAAGAAATTGTCGATGCGATGTATGCTTTGGGACGGCAGACCGGGCTGACCGACGCGCAGATGGAGGTCTGCATTCAAGACCAGCCGATGGCTGAGGCTTTGGTTGCCGAATTCCAGAAGAATTTCGATGCCGACAAGGTCGAAGGCACGCCGACCTTTATTTTGAACGGCACCAAGTTTACCAATATGCCGTGGGATGAATTCAAGGGCGAACTGGACAAGCTGCTGGCAATGTAATTTGGGGG
>JANMOK010000200.1:0-1933 GCA_031369165.1 Paracoccaceae bacterium | reverse complement strand
CGGCCAAGGCCGTGCAGGATGACGACCGGTTCCATCAGTAATGCGGCGGTTTTTGGTTGGCGGGGGTATCGGCGATTTGTTCGGCGGCGTGTTGGGTCAGCAGGGCGACGCGGCGGGTGAGAAGGGCGATCTCGGCGGCTTGGCGGGTGACGACGGCGTTCAGCTCGTCCAGCAGGTGGTGCTGGTGGGTGAGTTGGGTTTCAAGCGCGGTGAGGCGGTCGGGGGTCATGGGGGTGTTTTAGGGGTTGAGTGTGGCGGATTCAAGAAATGGCTGCGGCTTGCCCCGTTGAGCGGCTTGCTTTACCAGAACGCCGGAATGGTGAGGGGTTTTGGCATGGCAACCGAGAAGAAAGAGCGCAGGCCGAAGGCCGAGACGCCAAATGGGTTTCGCGATGTGTTTGCAGGTGAGATTGCCGAGCGCGAGGCGATGCTGGCGGCGATTGCCAAGGTCTATCAACTTTATGGCTTCGACCCGCTGGAAACCCCCGCCGTGGAGACGGTCGAGGCCTTGGGCAAGTTCCTGCCCGATGTCGACCGCCCGAACGACGGGGTGTTTGCTTGGCAAGATGAGGATCAGGATTGGCTGGCGTTAAGGTATGACCTGACCGCACCCTTGTCGCGGGTTTGTGCGCAGTATCGCAACGATTTGCCCTCGCCCTATCGCCGCTATGCGATGGGGCCGGTCTGGCGCAACGAAAAGCCGGGTCCGGGGCGGTTCCGGCAGTTTTATCAATGCGACGCCGATACGGTGGGCACCGGCTCGGTGGCGGCGGATGCCGAGATGTGCATGATGCTGTGTGATTGTCTGGAGGCGGTTGGAATCGCGCGGGGCGATTATGTGGTGAAGGTGAATAACAGGAAGGTGCTGAATGGGGTTTTAGAAGCGGTCTTTGGCACCGATGAGGCCATAATGCCGACGTTGTTTGAAGGGGCACCATCAATTACGGAGCGGAGAGCTGCTGTCCTTAGGACAATCGACAAATTTGACAAGGTTGGTGCGGACGGTGTTGGCAAGCTTCTTGGAAGCGGCCTCAAAGATTCGTCGGGTGCATTCATTAAGGGCGTGAATCTGTCGCCTGAGTTAATTGAGCCAGTGATTAATTTCCTCACCGCCAAGGGCGCAACCAACGAAGCGACGTTGAAAAATCTAGCAGGGTCGGTTGGAGAGTCAGCAGCAGGGATGCAAGGGTTCCATGAACTTAGACAAATTGACACGATGATCACGTTCCAAGGTTATTCTGACCGCATCGTCATCGACCCGTCTGTCGTTCGCGGTCTTGCCTATTACACCGGACCGGTGTTCGAGGCGGGGCTGACGTTTGAAATTCTCGACGACAAGGGGCGCAAGCGGCAGTTTGGCTCGGTGGCGGGTGGGGGGCGCTATGACGATCTGGTCAAGCGCTTTACCGGGCAGGAGGTGCCGGCGGTGGGGGTTTCGATTGGGGTGGATCGGTTGTTGGCGGCTTTGAGGGCCAAGGGGCAGGCGAGCGCGGATGTGGCTGGTCCTGTCGTCGTGACGGTGATGGATCGGGAGCGGATGGCGGATTATCAGGCGATGGCTGGCGAATTGCGGCAGGCGGGCATTCGCGCCGAAGTTTTCCTAGGCAACCCAAAAGACATGGGGCGGCAGCTGAAATATGCGGATCAGCGCAATGCTCCGGTGGCGGTGATCGAGGGGGGGAATGAGAAGGCGAACGGGACGGTGCAGTTGAAGGATTTGGCCTTGGGCGCTCGGCTGGCGGCGGGGATTTCGACCAACGAGGAATGGAAGGCGCAACCGGCGCAGAGCGAGGTGCGTCGGGCTGATCTGGTGGCGGAAGTGCGGGCGATGCTGGCGCGGGCGAAATCCTGATGGGGCGGATCGGCGAGCCGCTGGCGGCGCTGGATGCCGAGGTCGCTCGGTTATCGGGGCTTTTTCGCGCTGCGGGTGCTG
>JANMOK010000147.1:0-2208 GCA_031369165.1 Paracoccaceae bacterium | reverse complement strand
GGCGCGTTTCTTCAGATGCAAAAGCAAAGCCCCGGTCTTTACATCCGGGGCCAAAGTCGTATCTTGCCCGGAAGGTGGGATCAGGCGCACAGCACCTTGCGCCCAGCGGCACGTCGACGGGCCAGAATCTTGCGGCCATTCTTGGTCGCCATGCGGGCGCGAAAGCCATGCCGACGCGAGCGGACTTTGTTGCTCGGCTGAAAAGTGCGTTTCATTTTAGTCTCCTGCGCGTCGTCTGGGTGGAACCCCGCCGCAGCGGATTCGCCCCCTCAAATTCCAAGCCCGCTGTTTAGGTGCGCGACGCTGGCTTGTCAACGCGGGTTTGGGGGTGGCAGGCAGGGGCGATTTGTCGCCGGGGTTGGCGGGAATGAAAGGCGATGCGCTGAACGGAAACAGAAAACACTGCGGGGGAGTGTTTTCCCGTTCAGCCACAACGGTGCGGGGCTACTTTAGCTGCACATGCAACGAGAGTGCAGTGCCTGACTGGGCGAGCGCGAACGCGCCTGCCATCGGCAGTCGGGCGCGGCACGGGATGCATTGGCATCCCACGCGGCATTCGGGGCGATTGTCGTGGCTTGGCGGGGTCACGTGCCCCCGCCAAGGGTTAGACGTGGGTCGTCATTGCGGGTGAAATGAGGCACTCTGGAAACGTTGCAACTGGGTAGAGTGCCGCCCGCCTTTCCCCAACCCTTGCCCACTGGACACCGCCCCTCTACAATCCCGCCCCAACACGCGCCACTCAGAAAGCCGCTTATTGTTCCTCAAATCCCTTTCCGGACGCTTCCTGTTGCTGGCGATCATTTTCGTGATGCTAGCCGAGGTGTTGATCTTTGTGCCCTCGGTTGCGCGGTTCCGACAAGCATATTTGCAGGAGCGGCTGGAACTGGCGCAATTGGCGTCTCTGTCGCTGATCGCCAGCCCGGACGAGATGGTGTCGCCCGAACTGGCCGATGAATTGCTGGACAATGCCGAGGTATTAAGCATCGTCTTGCGGCGCGGTGATATGCGCGAGTTGATCCTGTCCAAGCCGATGCATGGTGACATTGCCGAGACTTATGATTTGCGCTCAACCGGCCAGATTGTGCTGATCCGCGACGCCATGCGCACGATGTTTACCGGTGGCATGCGCATCATCCGGGTGATCGGCACCCCGCTGAAAGGCGCGGGCATCGACATCGAGGCGACGATGCAGGAATCGCCGCTCAGGGCGGCGATGCTGGCCTATGGCCGCAACGTGTTGGGGATATCGGCGCTCATTTCGGCAATTACCGCAGCGCTGCTGTTCTTTTCGGTGCGCCGGTTTATCGTGCGGCCGATCTCGAAAGTTGTCGAGAACATGATCGCCTATGGCGAAGCGCCCGATGATCCGCGCCGCATCATCCTGCCTGCCGCTGGAATCACCGAGTTGCGCAAGGCCGAAACGGCGCTGCAGGATTTGCAGACCCAGCTTTCGGCATCTTTGCGCCACAAGGACCGTTTGGCGACTTTGGGCGGGGCGGTGGCGCGGATCAGCCACGATCTGCGCAACATGCTGACCACGGCGCAACTGTTGGCGGATCGGATGGAGAGCAGCAACGACCCGACGGTGGTGCGCATTGCGCCCAAGCTGATCAGTTCGCTGTCGAGGGCCATCAACCTGTGCGAAAACACGCTGGCCTTTGGCAAGGCGGAAGAAATGCAGCCGGAGCGGAGCCAAGTGAACATCGCCCATCTGGTGGATGATGTGTTCGAGGCCGATTTGACCCGAAACGGATCGCAGGTGGATTTGGTGTCTGACGTGGCCGAAAGTGTGCAGGCAAATGCCGACCCCGATCACATGTTCCGCATTTTGATGAATCTGGTGCGCAATGCGCGCCAGGCGATAGAGAGTTCGGGCAAGGATGGCGAAATACGGGTTTCGGCCAGCCCTGTCGCCAACGGCTGCGAAATTCTGATCCGCGACAGCGGCCCCGGATTTTCCGACCGTGCCAAAGCCAACCTGTTCAAACCGTTTGAGGGTGGGGCAAGGAAGGGCGGCACCGGCTTGGGATTGGCCATCGCAGTTGATCTGGTGCGCGGGCATGGCGGGGTGCTGGAACTGGCGGAAACTTCGGAAAAAGGCACGGTGTTTCGGATATTTTTGCCGGGGTAGCGCTATCGCTCAGCATCCCGCATTGCGTCCACCACTGCCATCGTCTCCACACTCACCCGCGTCACGCGCCCGATCAA
>JANMOK010000177.1:0-5764 GCA_031369165.1 Paracoccaceae bacterium | reverse complement strand
GTCGGCAACCGTCACCGGGTCAAACGCCCCCAGTCCAGCCTTGTTTTCCGATATTAACTGCCCTTGACGGAAATACTTCAACGTCACCGGGCGGGCGGCATCGGCCAATTGATGCGCACTTGTCATCAACTCGGCCATTTCTTTCGCTGAAACCGCCATCGAAACCCCCGGTGCAACACGCTTGCACCGGGATTTCAGATCAAACGGCTGCCGTCAATCAGGCAACGTCGCTCAACACCTTTGCCAGATCGAACAACCGGCGCCGTTGCTCTTCTGGGATATGGTAATACGACCGCACCAATTCTAGCGCTTCCTTATCCGCGAGCAAATCACCGCGCGGATCGGCGTGTTTAACGTCGTCGCCAACAACTGCGCCTTCATAGCCGTCAAAGAAGAAACTGATGTTCACTTCCAGCGCATTGGCAATATCCCAAAGCCGCGAGGCGCTGATCCGGTTCATCCCGGTTTCATATTTCTGGATCTGCTGGAACTTGATCCCGACGATTTCGCCCAGTTGCTGTTGGGTCATCCCCACCATCCAACGACGATGGCGAACTCTTTTACCGACGTGCACATCCACTGCGTGTTTCATTTTCAGCCTCTTCTCTGGTAGCCCACTCTACGTATAGTAGATGCAAGAATCGTGCCAAAACTCTCGATTTCTGAAAAATTTAATGAATTATTTTGCAACCCATTGATATTTAACAAAAGAAAAATATCAACTTAAGGGCGAATTGAGCTTTTATACAAAGTTTTGGCAAACGATCATACTCGCCCTATGCGTGTTTTGCAAATTGCAATGCAAAATGCAACTTTTACGCGACTTAGCTTGCCTCTTTTCGCATTTCGCGCTTGCGGTCGTGCGGGCTGAGGAACTTTTTGCGCAGCCGTATGTGTTGCGGCGTTACTTCGACCAATTCGTCGGTCTCGATATAGGCAATCGCTTCTTCCAGGCTAAAGGTGATCGGCGTCGTCAACCGCACGGCTTCATCGGTGCCCGAAGCCCGGATGTTGGTCAGTTTCTTGCCCTTCAGCGCGTTCACGTCCAGATCGTTATCGCGCGAATGCTGGCCAATGATCATGCCTTCATAAATCTGCTCGCCCGAGCCAATGAACATCCGGCCGCGATCTTCCAGCTTCCACAGCGCGTAAGCCACCGAATCGCCGGCTTCCATCGAGATCAGCACACCTTCACGCCGCCCTTGGATAAAGCCTTTGTAGGGCTGCCAATCAAAGAACACCCGGTTCAACACCCCAGTGCCGCGCGTGTCGGTCATGAATTCGCCCTGATAGCCGATCAAGCCGCGCGAAGGCACATGCGCGATCAGCCGGGTCTTGCCAGTACCCGCCGGTTTCATTTCGACCAGCTCGCCTTTGCGCTGCGTCAGTTTATCGATCACCGCCCCGGCATATTCGTCATCAACGTCAATCGTCACTTCTTCGACCGGCTCAAGCTGCTGGCCGTTATCGTAACGGTAAATCACCTGCGGGCGCGAAATTGACAACTCGAACCCTTCCCTCCGCATGTTCTCGATCAACACACCCATCTGCAATTCGCCACGACCAGCAACGTCAAACGCGTCGCCGCCCGGCGTATCGGTCACTCGGATGGCCACGTTGGATTCGGCTTCTTTCATCAACCGGTCGCGGATCACCCGCGATTGCACTTTTTTCCCGTCGCGCCCCGCCAAAGGCGAGTCATTGATACCAAACGTCACCGAAATGGTGGGCGGATCAATCGGTTGCGACGGTATCGCGTCGGTCAACGTCATATCGCCAATCGTATCGGCCACCGTGGCCTTCTGCATGCCAGCCAGCGAAACAATATCTCCCGCCTCGGCCTGATCAATCGGCTGCCGAGACAGTCCTCGGAACGCCAATATCCGCGACACGCGGAAATTCTCCACTGGCTCGCCGTTGCGGCCAATGGCTTTCACCGTCTGGCCTGATTTCACAATCCCCGATTCAATGCGCCCGGTCAAAATGCGGCCCAAAAATGGATCAGCGGCCAAAGTCGTCACCAACATGGCAAACGGCTCTTTTGTCGTGGCAATCTGTTTTGGCGCCGGCACATGCTTGACGATCAAATCGAACAAAGCGTCCAGGTTCTTGCGTGGTCCATCCAGTTCCATATCGGCCCAGCCGGCCCGACCGGAAGCATACATATGCGGGAAATCCAACTGCTCATCGGTTGCGCCCAGATTGGCGAACAGATCGAAACATTCATTCAAGGCGCGGTCGGATTCCGCTTCCGGCTTGTCGACCTTGTTCAAAATCAAAATCGGTCGCAGCCCCAGCCGCAACGCCTTGGCGGTCACAAACTTGGTCTGCGGCATCGGCCCTTCGGCGGCATCAACCAACAACACCACGCCATCCACCATCGACAGGATGCGCTCGACTTCGCCGCCAAAATCGGCATGGCCCGGCGTATCGACGATATTGATGCGCACACCTTTCCACTCGACGCTCGTGCATTTCGCCAGGATCGTAATGCCACGCTCGCGCTCGATATCGTTGGAATCCATCGCCCGCTCGGCGACAGCTTGGTTGTCGCGGAATGCACCCGACTGTTTCAGCAGCTCGTCCACCAGCGTGGTCTTGCCGTGGTCAACGTGCGCGATGATCGCGATATTCCGCAATTCCATGATAATAAAGCCCTAAGAAGTGATGGAGCGCGGCATGTGCCATACTCGGCTGCTTAAAGCCAGTGGTCATTCTGGCACAGGAATGTGGCGACTATTCCGCCGCCATCGCTCGGCGATGTCCGTACGCTGATCGGATCAAATCCGCCAGATAATCAATCACACCGGTACTGCTTTTGCTTAGGTACATATTGACCTTAAACATCGGCAAAACTGGCAAACCATTCCCCGCCTCGATCACGTCGTGATAGGGCCGCGCGGCGCTGAGCAACCTGGTGGCAATCGCCAGATCGGCGGCAATGGTCGCGTCAATCGTGCTGTCGCTGTCGGATTGAACACCGCTTTCCCAGACTATTCCGGCGTTGTCCAAGGCAGATTGGGTGAAACGGCGAAACATGCAATGGGTCAGGAATGCCAGCCTGATCGGCCGTGCCCGATAGGCATTCCCGCCCGGCGCCCCCACCCACACCAGCGGCGTCATTTCCATCGTTTCGGCCCCCGGATCGCTGTCTACCTCGGTGGTCAGGATCAAATCCAACTCACCGCGCCCAAGTTCTTCCTTCAATATTTTGGTGAACGACGAACACAACTGCACCTTCATCCGCGGAAATTCGGCGGCGAAGCGCTGCAAAACGCGCGGTATATGCGGATGCACAATGTCGTGGGGCACGCCCAAACGCACTTCCCCCTCAAAATCCTGATTGTTCATCCGGGCCCAAACCTCATCGTTCAAGGCCAGCATCTTGCGACCGTAACTCAGCAACTGTTCGCCCTGCGGTGTCAAAGCCACGCCGCGACCGGCGCGATCCAGCAACACTTGCCCCAAGAACTCTTCCAGCCGCTTCAACTGCATCGACACCGCCGATTGTGTCAGGTGCAATTGCCCCGCCGCACGCGTTACCCCGCCCGAATCCGCAACCGCCACAAACGAACGCAACGCAGTCAGATCAATGTTCCGGGCCATATCAACATCCGTGATGATTCATCTCTCAAACATTCATTTTCATTATTTCTCGCCTTATGTCAAAACAAATCAGCAAAAACGATGAATCAATGTCGATACATCAAATAAGTTAATGGAGGCCATCATGCATGCTGATATTTCCCGGACACATTCACCGCGTCGAAACCAAGGCTTCTTCCACTGGCTGCGCCAAACTTTCGCCGTCTCGCGCCAACGCCACCACCTGGCCCAATTGGACGCGGCCGCGCTAAAAGACCTCGGCCTCACCCGCGCCGATGTTGCGCGTGAACTCTCGCAGCCGTTCTGGATGCAGCCCGGCTTTGGCAGCGTCAGTCAACCTCGGCAATCAGACGCAGCGCGAATGGTCCAATATCATCGACAATAGCCTGCACCCCTTCTGCATTGGGGTGCAGCCCGTCGGGCTGAAACAATGCGGCAATTTCCATAAAAGTCTTGTCCTTGGCGACAGATTTCAGGAAATTGGGATAGAGTATCGCCCCGTATTTCACCGACAGTTCCGGAAATATGGCATCAAACTCGCGCTTGTAATCCGCCCCCAAATTCGGCGGTCCGGGCAGTCCAGCCAGCAAGACCGGCAAATTCCGCGCGGCGATCGCCGCTAGTATCCCGTCCAAATTCGTCCGCGCATCCGCCGGTGGCAACGCTCTCAGCAGATCGTTGCCGCCCAATTCGACGATCACCGCGTCAATTTCCTCGGTCATTGACCACGCAATCCGCGCCAATCCCCCCGCCGTCGTATCGCCGGAAACCCCTGCATTCACTACCCGCACGTCTGCGCCCCGATCGCGCAACCAGCCCTCAAGCTGCGGCGTGAACCCCTCCGACTCCGCCAGCCCAAACCCCGCCACCAGCGAATCGCCAAACGCCAAGATCACCGTTTCGGCGTTGGCAGGCTGCACGATAAATACGAAACCTATAACAAAACTCGCCTTGCGCAGCCAAGCCCGCGCCCCATATCCAACCTTCAGGCCCACAAACGCGGAAATCCCCAACATGAACGCCCCCGTGATTTCCCTCACCGATGTTCGCCTGACCCTCGCCGCAAACTCCGGTCCCATCGAAATCCTGCGCGGCATCTCACTGGATGTCGCCAAAGGCGAGACCCTGGGCCTCGTTGGTCCGTCGGGTTCTGGCAAATCGTCACTCCTCATGCTGATGGGCGGGCTGGAAGCCGCGACCAGCGGCAGCATAACCGCCTTTGGCCAGAACCTCACCGAAATGAACGAAGACCGCCTCGCCCGCTTCCGTCGCCACCATATGGGCATTGTCTTTCAATCCTTCCACCTGATTCCCACCATGACCGCACTGGAAAACGTCGCCACGCCCCTGGAACTTGCCCAGACGCCCGACGCCATGACCCGCGCCACAGGCGAACTTGCAACCGTTGGCCTGTCGCACCGCCTGCACCATTACCCGGCGCAACTTTCCGGCGGTGAACAGCAGCGCGTCGCCCTCGCCCGCGCCTCGGCCCCGCGCCCGAAGCTTCTGCTGGCCGATGAACCGACCGGTAACCTTGATGCCGCCAACGGCGCGGCAATCATGGACCTGCTGTTCACCCTGCGCGACCTGCACGACGCAACCCTTATCCTTGTCACCCACGCCCCCGAACTCGCGGCGCGGTGCGACCGCATCATCCATCTGCACGACGGCCAAATCGCATGAGCCTGCGCCCCGCCCTGCGCATCGCAGGCCGCGAATTGCGCGGTGGCCTCAGTGGTTTTCGCATTTTCCTAGCCTGCATCGCCCTTGGCGTTGCTTCAATTGCTATTGTCGGCTCGATCCGAACGGCAATCCAGAACGGTCTCACCCAAGAAGCAACCACAATCCTTGGTGGCGATGCTCAAGCCGAATTTACCTACCGCAAAGCCAGCCCCGACGAATTGGCTTGGATGCAGGCGAATGCCGAACAAATTTCCGAGACCCTGCAATTTCGCTCGATGGCCGTAAAAGAGAACGACCGCGCATTGGTACAAGTCAAAGCGGTGGACGACCACTTTCCGCTCTATGGCACCGTCACGCTCGACCCCGAAATCCCGCTAGCGCAAGCCCTGTCCAACAACGGCTTCATCGCCGAACGCGCCTTGGTCGAACGCATGAGCCTCAAACTGGGCGACACCATCACCCTTGGCACCAACTC
>JANMOK010000139.1:0-10940 GCA_031369165.1 Paracoccaceae bacterium | reverse complement strand
GCGCTTGTGTGAAAATTCAAGTCCACCAGCGCTGACGAGAGGTATTCCACGGTATTAAATCCCTGATCGTAATTCTCGGCTGCTAACAGTTTTTTCAGCAGACCATAGGGCATTGGCTGGCCGGTTTCGGCATGCAAAGCGAACTTTTCCAACACCGGCTTTTCCGACAGCCAGTGTTCGTACAATTGGCTCGGCAATTCGACAAAATCGGTCGCCGTATTGGTGCCGGAAATATAGGCATAAGTCAAATCTGACAGCAACGAATGCAGGGCGTGGCCGAATTCGTGGAACAGGGTGCGGGCATCGTCATAGGTCAACAGGTTCGGCTGGCCGTCGGGTGCTTTGGCAAAGTTGCAGATGTTGGTGACAATGGGGCGAACTTCGCCATCCAGTTTCGATTGCGCCCGGAAACGTGAACACCAAGCGCCCGAGCGTTTGGAGGACCGAGCGAAATAATCACCAATGAAAACTCCGATATGACGGTCGCCCTTTCTCACCTCCCAAGCGCGAGCATCGGGGTGGTAAAGCGGGATTTCGATTGGGTGGAACGACAGGCCGAACAGTTTCGTCGCGCAGTCAAAACTGGCGTCGATCATGTTTTCCAGTTGGAAATACGGTTTCAAAACCGCCTCGTCCAAATCGAACTCCGCCTTGCGACGCGCCTCGGAATAATAGCGCCAATCCCACGGCTCCAGATCGCCGTTGACGCCGTCGGCGTGCATGCGCTGCGACAGGATTTCTTCATCAACCAACGCCTGTGCCTTGGCCGGTTCCCACACGGTCATCAGCATGTCGCGCACGGCATCGGGGGTGCGCGCCATTTCGGGTTCTAGGCGGAATTGGGCGAAATTGGCATAACCCAACAGTTCGGCGCGTTCCTGCCGCACGGCCAGCGTCTCGGCAACAGTCGCGGAATTATCCGACTTGCCGCCGTTGGCACCACGGGCAACCCAAGCCTTGAACGCGGTTTCGCGCAAATCGCGGCGTGGTGAAAATTGCAGGAACGGGACAACGATGGAACGGGACAGCGTCAGGCAATGGCCATTCTTGCCGCGTTCCTTGGCAGCCTCGGCGGTGGAGGCGATGACATCGTCGGGCAGGCCGCGCAGGTCGTCTTGCGACAATTCCAGCGACCATTCGCGTTCGTCTGCCAGCACGTTTTGGGAGAAAGTGGTACCGAGACTGGCAAGGCGTTCCACGATGGCTTTGAGGCGCTCCTTCTTGGCCCCCTTCAGTTTGGCCCCGGCCCGAACGAACATACGGTGATAGAGCGTAAGAACGCGGCGCTGCTCGGCATCAAGGGTTTCGCCGCCTGAAACCACGGCCTCCACACGAGCGAACAAATCGGCATTCATTAAAGTTTCGGCCGAATACGCGGCGAATTTTGGAGAAAGATCACGCTCCAGCGCCTCGAGTGCGTCGTTGCTATCGGTGCCCGTCAAATTGAAAAACACGCCGCCAACTTTTTCAAGCAACGCATCCGCACGTTCCATTTCGGCAATCGTGTTGGCGAAGGTCGGTTTGGCGGGATTGGCAGCGATTGCATTTATCGCCGCACGGCCTTTGGCAAAAGCGTCCTCAAACGCGGGCGCGAAATCGCCGTCAGAAACGGATTGGAATGGCGGAATACCGAAGGGCGTTTTCCAATCTGCCAATAAGGGATTCATGAGTGGCGCTCCGTTTTTGCAATGGCGAATTGATAAGGGATGATTATTCCAGCTTCCAGAGAGGAAGCGTCGGGATTTGCGCAAGTTCCGTCGGGCGGCTTCCTTTTGGAATCGCACCGTCCGATACAAGGGGCGGAAGTATGCGACGGAGTAGCAGCATGAAAACGCAGGCGCGGGCGGTGGTTGTAGGTGGCGGGGCCGTCGGCGCCGGGATTGCGTACCATCTGGGGAGGGCTGGCTGGGATACCGTGCTGTTGGAGCGTGACGAGTTAACCAGCGGCTCGACCTGGCACGCCGCCGGTCTGTTGCCTCTGTTCAACATGGGTTATGCGACAGGCCATATTCACGATTATTCGGTGAAGTTTTATAAATCGCTGGAGGCGGAAACCGGGTTGAACGCCGGGTTTTCGGTGGTCGGCAATCTGCGTATGGCGCAGACGCAGGAGCGGATGGACGAATACGCGTTGTATGCGACAACGGCAGATTCGGTGGGGGTTCCCTATGAGTTTTTAACCCCCGCAGAAATCAAATCACGTTGGCCATTGGTGCGGACCGGGGATTTGAAAGGGGCGCTTTTCCACCCGACTGATGGCTACATCAACCCCGCTGACGTGACGCAAGCCATGGCCAAAGGTGCGCGTCAAAGGGGTGTGGAAATCTACCGCCGCGTGCAGGTAGACGGCTATCGCTGGACTGGGTCGGAATGGGTGATTTCCGGCCATCACATGGTGGAAAAGGGCGGCAATTTGGTGGCCTCCGACGAGGTGTTTGAAATACGCGCTGAACATGTGGTGACGGCGACGGGCAACCACGCGCAGCGGACTGCGGGGTTGCTGGGCATCAAGATTCCGGCGATTCCGGTGGAGCACCAGTATGTGGTGACCGAACCCGATCCAGCGTTGCAGGCGTATCGAAAGAACAACGGCGAACACCCGGTTTTGCGCGATGCCGACGCGCATTGGTACGTGCGCGAGGAACGCGGCGGCTGGATTTTGGGGCCGTATGAAAAGGGCGCTCCTGCACGGTTTGCCCATGGCGTTCCCGACAGTTTCCGCGCCGATCTGTTCCCACTCGATCTGGAGCGGATCGAGGGCGAGTACATGTCGTTCATCCACCGCATTCCCTCGTCGGAACATTGCGGGTTGAAAGACGATTTCAACGGGCCGATTTGTTACACTCCCGACGGCAACCCGCTGGTTGGCCCCGCGCCGGGTTTGCGCAATATGTGGCTGGCCGAAGGGTTCTCGTTTGGCATCACGGCGGCGGGCGGCGTGGGGCATTATCTGGCGCAGATGATGACGGCGGGTGAAGCAGAAATCGACATGGCCTCGCTCGATCCAAAACGGTTCGGCGATTGGATGACGACGGAATATGCCAGCCGCAAAAACGAGGAATGCTACGACCATGTGTTCGTGTTGCACCACCCCGATGAGGAGCGGCCTGCGGCGCGGGCGTTGCGCTGTTCACCGGCCTATGACCGCCAAAAGGCGCTGGGCGCACAGTTTGGCCAGGTGAATGGCTGGGATCGCCCGAATTATTATGCGCCGGTTGGGTTTGACGACCACGCAGCGCGGTCGTTTCGCCGTGGCGGTTGGTGGGAGTATGCGGTGGCCGAGGCGAAGGCGATCCGCGGGGGCGTCGGCATGATTGATGCCACGGCCTTCACCAAGCATCGGGTTTCCGGTGCTGGCGCGACGGCGTTCCTGGATTGGTTCACGACGAATAAGCTGCCCAAGGTCGGACGAATAAACCTGACCTATGCGCTGACCGCGACTGGCACGACGCGGACGGAATATACGATTGTGCGGGAGTCTGAGGATTCCTACTACCTCGTTTCGGCTGGGGCGTGGACGTCGTATGACGGGGATTACCTGCGCAAAGCGGTCGAGGACAAACAGGCACAGTTCGGCCGGATCGAGGTGCAGAATGTGACCACACAGTATGGCGTGTTTGCGTTGGCGGGGCCGCGTTCGCGGGATTTGTTGAAAAAACTTATCAGCGATGCCGAGCCGGAAACGGCCTTGTCCAACAAGCGATTCCCGTGGCTGTCGGCCAAGCATATCGAGCTGAAAATGTGCCCGGTTATGGCCATTCGGGTGGCGTATACTGGTGAATTGGGCTGGGAATTGCATCATCCGATTGAAATGCAGAATTATCTTTTCGACCGGTTAATGGCCGCTGGTGAGCCTTTGGGCCTGAAACTGGTCGGTGCTCGGGCGCAGAACTGGCTGCGGCAGGAGAAAAGCTATCGCGCCTTCGGTACCGAACTGGGCCGAGATGCCACGCCGCTGGAAGCGGATTTGCCGAGGTTTGTGGATTTGACCAAGGAATTCCACGGCAAGGTGGCGATGCAGGCGGTGGGGATCAGGTCCAAATGCGTAACGGTACTGATCGACGGCCCATCCGACGCCGACCCTTGGGGCCGCGAGGCTTTGTTTGTCGACGGTGTCAAGATCGGTCGCCTGACATCTGGCGGTTATTCGGTGCATTTCGGCAAGTCGATTGGCATGGGCTATGTTCGACCCGATCTGGCGGTTGTGGGGCAAAAGCTGAAGGTGAAGATGCAGAACGCGACGTGGGACGCCGTGGTTGTAGAAGATTCGCCCTATGATCCTTCAAATGCGGCGATCAGGGTGGATGGGTAGCCCTACTCCAAAAACAGCAACCCTACGCTGGCCACAATCAATCCAGCCATCGCCAAATTGAATATTCGCAGGCGCGCGGGTGTGTCGAGCCAGCGCTGCATCATTACGCCAAACGCCACCCAGCCGATGGCCGAAGGGGTGCCGGTAAAGACCGATACGGCGAATATGATTGCGCCTTCGCGCATGGGCGCTGCTCCAGTGACAAACTGAGATATAACACTGATGCAGATAACCCAGCCTTTCGGGTTGATGGTCTGAAAAGCGGTGGCTTGCAGAAAGGTCCACGGGCGCTCGCCGGACTCGCCGGACTTGGACATTTTGCCGCTGGTGCCAATTTTCCACGCCAGCCATAGCAGCAGCCCCGCGCCGACCCATTTCAGCATTGCGGCGAGGCCGGGGTAAAGCCGGAACACGTTTCCCGCGCCCAGCGCCACCAACAGCAGCATACCTGAAAAGCCAATCGATACACCCAGCAGATGCGGGATCGAGCGGCGGAACCCGTGATTCAAGCCCGATAGCGCCAGCAGGGCGTTGTTGGGGCCCGGGGTCCAGAACATTGCCAGCATCAGGATGGTGAGCGGCAGCAGCGAGTCGATGGGCATTTTGCACCGAATGGGTCAGGAAAAGTGCCGCTTATCAGTTTGGCCTGGCAATGTCTGACAAAAGTTGTGCCCGAGACAATGCCATGTCTGATGCGATCCATACCGCGCGCAATAGTTCCAGCCTGTGCCCCATCTCGGGCCCTGCTGGCACAATGCCGAAAAGATCGGCGGCACTAATCGGAAACCTTTCACTGGCGCCGGAACGCGCCAATTCGCGCAAGTCATCAGGCAGGTCAAATCCGGACCGTGCGGAATTGATCAACACGGCATCCACAGCGGCACTTTCGCCAAACCTTTGCGCCAATTGACGTGGCGTTTCGGGAGAGGCGATTGCAGCTTGAAGGGTCGCCAACTCGCGACCCTCAAACCGCGACAGACGCATGGACGTTTCCGCAGCGGCACCGCCCAGCGCCGCCAAGCGCCTTTGCCAGCGCGGCGGAATCTCGTGCGCCTGCTCGAGGGCGACGAGCGCCGCAAGGGTCGAAGTTTCGCTACCGGCAAGCAAGCTGCTCAACACACCGCTTTGCGCCATCGCCGCTGTCGCTGGTGCTGGGTCGGGTGCGGAAAAAAGCTTTCGCATTTCCATGCCGACACGTTCGCGCGACAAAGTTTTCAGGCCCGATAGATTGCGCTTGCAGGCTGCAAGGCCGGCTAAATCAATCGTTTGATCCGGGTTGCCGAACCATGCCTGAAACCGGAAAAACCGCAGGATGCGCAAATAATCTTCGTGGATGCGCTGGTCTGGGTCGCCAATAAAACGAACCTTGCGGGCAAGCAGATCGGGCAACCCATGCAGCGGATCAATCACCGTGCCATCGGGGCTTGCATAGAGGGCGTTGATGGTAAAGTCCCGGCGCCGGGCATCCTCAAGCGGGTCGGTTGCGAACGCCACGACAGCGCGCCTGCCATCGGTGGCAATGTCTCTGCGAAACGTGGTGATTTCGTGCGGCTTGCCGTCACCTATCAAGGTGATTGTGCCGTGGCTTATCCCGGTCGGTATGGCGCGGATGTTGGCGGACTGCGCCAGTTGCATCACTTTTTCTGGCCTTGCATCGGTGGCGATATCGATATCGGTGACGGACATTTTCAACAGGTCGTTGCGCACGCAGCCGCCGACAAACAGGGCTTGGAAACCGGCGTCGGTCAACAGCGCGCAAATTCGCTGGGTTGCTTGGGCTTGCAGCCAGTTTCCGGTCACGATCACCGCGCCACCTGATCGGCAAGCGCCCGCAAAATTCGCGCGGTTGCGCCCCAAATGTAATGCGGACCAAAGGGGATGGCGTAAAAGCTGCGCGTCTGGCCCTGCCAGACCCGGCTGTGGATTTGGAAATTATCGCGGTCAAGCAGGAATCCAAGCGGCACTTCAAAAATTTCGGCGACCTCAGTTGGGTCGGCGACGGCCTGAAAATCTTTGTCAACGCGCGCCACAAACGGCGTCACGTCGAACGACGTCACAGTTCGATGAACGGCCATTGCCCCAATGATCTCCGCCTGATGCCGGAGCAGGCCGATTTCCTCGGACGCCTCGCGCAGCGCAGCGTCAAGCGCATTTGCATCGCTGTCGTCCTGTTTGCCGCCGGGAAATGATACCTGGCCGCCGTGATGCCGCAGATCGCTGGCGCGCCGGGTAAGGACAACTGTCGCACCGCTGGCGCGGTCGATCACCGGAATCAGAACCGAAGCCGGACGATATTTGATCGCGACATTCGCGGGCAGAGCCAAGCCGGGATTGAGGTCGTGGTCCGAAGACAGCGACGGCGTGCTATTGGCCAGCGCGTGGATCAGTCGCTTGAGGGCGTCGTCCGGGTTGATCATCGCGCAAGGATGCGGCTTTGCCGGGCCTGCATCAAGCCGTTACTTGTTTGCCTCAAACCCCAAAGCTGCCGGGTCAAATTCATAGTGCGCGCTGCAAAACTGGCAATCGGCGGTGACTTTGCCATTGTCGTTGGTCATATGTTTGATGTCTTTGGCGGAGTAGATCGACATGGTTTGCACCACTTTTTCCGGCCCGCAGGTGCAGCCGAATTGAATTTTTTGTTCGGGGAAAACTCGTGGAGTTTCTTGGTGGAAAAGCCGGATGAGCAGAGTCTCGGGGGTGACAAACGGGCCGATCAATTCAGTTTCCTCAACGGTTTCGATCAGGGCCATGATCCGGACCCAGTTTTCCTCATCCTCGCCGTAAAGGAAGTCGGCAGGGGCAAGCAGGCCTTCGGCCCCTGTGGCCGCATCCTTGGTTTGCCCGACAGCCTTGGGCATAAGCTGCACCATCACCCCGCCAGCGCGCCATGTTGTGGCTTGGCCGGGAATGGTGGCTTGCGCCATCGCGATCTGGAAACGGGTGGCCAGTTGTTCGGATTGGGCGAAATAGGTCTCCGCGCAGGCCGAAAGCGAGCCGTTGGCCAAAGGAACGATGCCGCTGTAAGGGCTGGTCCCTTCGCCTTGGTCGATAAGCATGGCGAACATGCCTTTGCCAATATTGGCGAATGGCAAAGCGGAAGAGGCCGCCAAACGCTCGGCATCAAAGCTGGCATAGGCCCGAATTTCGGCCGGATCGCCGGGGTTTCTGGGGCTGAAATAATCGGTGGCAATGATTCTTATGGGGCCATCACCACGAATTTGCAGTGACAGTTTCCAAGCGTTTTTCATCGTCTGGCCGATCAAGGCGGTCAGAACGGCGGCCTCGGCGACCAAAGCGGAGACTTGGGTTGGATAATTGTGCTGATGCAGAATCGTATCCAGCGTTGTGTCCAACCGCGCCACACGGCCTCGAATGTCGGACCGGTCAAGCTGGAACGGCAGGATCGTATCGTCCCATGTCTTTTCGGCACTCATCCAATGATCCTTTGCATCGCAACCCAGGCTAGATAAGGCTTTCGGCGCAAAGGTGCAAACATCGGTTCCAAAGGGCAACATGCGGCGGTTTGGTGAAGCAATTGTGCACGGGCAGACGTATCGGCCAAGACCCGGCGCTTATGCCATTATCCACGACCGGCGCGACGTGTTGCTGACCTTGCAACTGGACCCGTTACCCGAATACCAGCTGCCCGGTGGCGGGATAGATCACGGTGAAACCCCGCAACAAGCCCTGCACCGGGAAGTTTTCGAGGAAACCGGTTGGAAAGTGGCGGTGCAACGGCGGATTGGGGTTTATCAAAGGTTTTGCTACATGCCGGAATACGACCTCTGGGCGCAAAAGATTTGCCAGGTCTATGTTTGTCGCGCCATTTTGCAGGTTTCCGAGCCGCCAGAGCCGCATCATCGGGCGATTTGGGCCCGTCCAGGGACAGCCTTGGACATGCTGGATGGCGCTGGTGATCGGCACATGTTGCAGCGTTGGCTGGCTGGTCACTGAGAAGTTTGTTGTGATAACCGCATAGCCGTCGCAAATTGGTGGTTGGTCATCCAGAACGCGAAAGCGAGTCGCCATGCGCTGTCTCATCCTGTTGTTGCCGTTGTTGACCCTGCTGTCTTGTGCCAGCATCTCAGAAGAACAATGCCGCGCTGGTGATTGGGGTGCGATCGGGCTGCGCGATGGCCAGGCCGGGCGCAACTTGGACTATATCAATAGCCATTTCAAAGCCTGCGCCGAAGTGGGTGTCACCCCGAACAAGTCGCAATGGTTGGCGGGAAGGGCGCAGGGGCTGCCGCAATATTGCACGCCGGAAAACGCCTATGATCTTGGCCGGGATGGCCGGTCGTTGAACAATGTTTGCCCGGTACCGCAGGCGCGGCTGTTGGACCGGGCCAATTCTTGGGGGCAGGAATATTATGACATCGGCCAAGAAAAGGACGAGTTAAGGGATGACATTCGGGGCTTGGAAAAGCTTTTGGCGGCGATGACGGGCGAGTTGACCGAGGAACAACTGGCGCTGCGGCGAAGCTATCGCCAACAGTTGCGCTCGATTGAACTGCAGCTGATCCGATTGGACAACCAACAGCAACGCTTTAGCCGGTTGCCACAAAGTCTGTTGGTCGGCCTGTGACGATTGCGCACTTGCTTGGCCGATGATTGTGCTAGATTGACAGGCGCTGCAGGGCCAAAGCGCCCGTTGCAGTAAAATGGGGTTACAGGCCCCGGACCGGAAAGGATTGGTCATGGCTGATTTTGAAATGGGCGACATCGTTGTTCTCAACGCTGGCTCGATGCGGATGGCAGTGGAAGCCGTCGATGGCGAGCAGGTCGCCGTGGTTTGGTGCCACGAAGGCGAAATTGGACGCGATGCGTTCAACGTCAAATTGCTGAAAAAATGGGAATACCGCGAAGAAGATCGCGCCGAGCGCCCTGCCCGATCGTTTGGCGACCGCAAGCCCTTTGGTGGCGACCGCGACCGGGGGCCGAAAAAGTTTGAAGACCGTGCGCCGCGTTCGGGCGACCGCGACGACAAGCCAAAAGGCAAACCCGGCTGGGATGGCAAACCGCGCGAGAAAAAGTTTTTCCGCAAGGATGCCTGAAGACTCCAAGTCAAGCGGGCGAGTGAAAAATCGCCCGTACTTGCCCTATATCCCCGCGTACCAGTCGTACCCCTGATCGGCCCAGTAGCTGCCCGCTCCGCCGATGTCGGCGAAATTGGCGACCAGTTCGATGCCGCTGATGTATTTCGCCATCTTGTATCCCAACTGCCGCTCGACCCGCACCCGCAACGGCGCGCCGTTGGGCACCGGCAAAGCGGCGTCATTCATGCCATAGGCAAGGATGGTCTGCGGGTGCCTGGCGTCGCGCATATCGATGGATTCGTAATAAGGCAGCGGACCGGACAGACCACCGCCCAGCGTGTCAAAGCAGCGGAACACGACAAAATTCGCTGCGGGATTTACGCCAGCGGCATCAAGCACCAAACTCAATGGCGGGCCGTTCCATTTGGCGATGCAGCTCCACCCCTCAACACAATCGTGACGGGTGATCTGGGTGCGGGATTGCATGGCTTGCAGGTCGGTCAGGCTAAGGGACAAAGGCTTGTCCACCAGACCCGTCACTTTCAGGCGGTAATTGGTGAAATTCTGCGCCTTCAGAAGTAAGTAGTCGCTGGTCTGCGGATCGAGCGAGCCATTCGGTCGCTGGCCTTGGCGGATGTCACTTTGGGCGAATTCAGGCGCAAGGGCATCGCCTTTCAGCCAGTCCTGCACTTCGTAGGTCAGGCCATTGGCGCGGGCCAGCGTGTCATGTACCGGATGACCGGTACCGAGCCATGGGTCGAACAGCTTGCAACCTGAAAGTGGAATTGCAGCGGCCAAAAGGCCGGAGGAACGCAACAGTTGACGACGGGACAGGATCATGGCTGCGACTCCCCTTTGGTGCGATACCAGCCGGTGATCATCGAACGCAGCTCGTTGATCGGGCCAGCCAGAACGACCATTGCGATGTGGACGACGAAGAACAAAACCAGCAGGAACATGGCGACGAAATGCAGGGTGCGGGCGGTTTGGCGACCGCCGAAAATGTCGAGCAGCCACGGCCAGGCGGCGTCCATCGAGGGCGACATGGTCAGGCCGGTCAGGATGATCAGCGGGAACAGCACCAGCAACACCCCTGCATAGGCCAGTTTTTGCAGCACGTTGTTCTTGCCGTCGTGATGCAGGCGCAGGCGCATGTGGTCCCAAATACTGCGCGGAACGGTTTTGATTTCGGTCGGTGTCGGCAGGATGTCGCGGCGGATATGGCCGTTAAACAGGCTGGAGATTAGCCAGATTAGAAATACGGCGGCGAAGATCCACGCGAAAAAGAAATGCACCACGCGGGCGGTGGCGAGCGAGCGGAACGAGGGGATGGTCGCCCAATCCGGGAAAGCGCGGTTGCGCAACTGGCCGCGTTCCTCGCTGACCCCCAGAATGCCGGTGGTATCGAACTTCGCCCCGAATATTTCGGTATAGCCGGTGGTTGTGCCATCGGCGGCTTGTTCAGCGCCGATGCGCAGCACGTCATTGTCAAACTCAAACCCCGATTGCTCGCCGATATACAGCGCCGGATGGGCGTTGAAAATGTTGAGGCCCGACAGCAGCAGGAAGAACAGGCAGAACGCCCAAACCCA
>JANMOK010000100.1:0-17804 GCA_031369165.1 Paracoccaceae bacterium | reverse complement strand
GCGATGCCAGGAAGCGCAGCCTGCCAGCACTGTCGATGGCGAAGAGCGCATTGTCGGGTCCGGTGAGCGAGAACACGATCGGGGTGCCGTTGGGATCAACAGCATTGGCATCATAGAGGATCGTCGTCGCCAGGATATTCTCGTTCACCTGGATCACCGCCGGCGGCGTAGTAGTGAAAGCCGGTGGCAGCGGCGTAACCTCGTTGGCGTCGGTGACGCGGATTGTCACCGCCTTGGTGACAGGAGCACTGCCCCCAGCACCATCATCGTCAACGCCGATCAGTATGTTGTAGATGTTGTTGCCACCGGCATCCTGCGGCGCTTCGAAATTCGGCGCAACGTTAAACCGAATCTCGCCATTGACCATGCTGAAATCGGCATTGTCCGCACCACCCGCAACCAGCGAATAGGTGAATCCCGGCCCAACCGTGTCAAGGTCGGCCGCTGCCACACGATATACCACCACATTGGTCGCAGTATCTTCCAGCACATTGACGGAATCTCCCGAAGTAATGCTGGCGCGGTTGTCATTCACGTCGGTGATGTTAAGCGTGTAGTTCACCGATGATGTAACGACGCCACCCAAAGTAGCGTTTACCGTGACGTGATAGACTGGCTGGGCTTCATAGTTCGTCCAGCCGCCCGGGGTGCCGATGAAGCGCAGCGTTGTGCCAACGATCTGGAACGACGCGGCGTCAGGGCCTGCCAGCGCGGTCGCAACCACGCCGGCAGCAGCGGGCGCAGGACTCGACACTGCGATACTGGCAACAGCAATGCCGCCAGCAGCGATCAGCGTATTGTCCAGAATCGCCGTGGCATTGACGACATTGCCAAACACCGCGCCGCTATTGGTGCCCGCAAGGTCCGAAGCCCCCGCCGCCCCGCCAATGACCAAGGATGGCAATGGCGTGGCTGTGCCAAAGGCGTTCAGCAACAGCAACGGTACCGAGGCACCGGTTGCCACCGAAACGATCCGGTCCGAAAACTGCAAGAACTCTATTCCGCTGATCGCATCCGTGCCGTCATTGCCATTGGTGACAATATCGTTGTCGGTTACGGTCGATGCGGTGATCGAATAGCTTGCCCAAGCACCACTGAAAACGGCGGTGTCGGTGCCTGCTGTACCGGTCAGGATGTCGTTGCCAACCCCACCAATCAGCGTGTTGACCCCAGCGCCACCGTCGAGACTGTCATTTCCGCCACCACCGGTCAGGATGTTGTTCAGCAGGTCGCCGATGATCACATCGTTGAAGTTGGTGCCGCGCACCTCTTCGATGTTCAGGTAGGTATCGCCACGGGAATCGCCAAGCGAGTTGGGATTGCCCCCGTTCATGTCGATCACCAGCCCGAAAACTGCGGTCTGATAAGACGCGATGTCATGGCCGCCAAGGCCGCCGTCCAACAAGTCAGCGCTGGCACCGCCAATCAGCAGGTCATCGCCGTCGTCACCGGCTAGGGCGTCCGCCCCGGCTCCACCAATCAGCACGTCATTGCCCAGACCACCCGACAGGCCGTCGGCATCGTTGCCGCCTTCCAGACGGTCGTTGCCATCGCCGCCAAACAATCCGTCAGCGCCACTGCCGCCAAGCAAAAGGTCATTGCCTGCATTGGCGAACAGCTCGTCGTCGTGGTTATTGCCGCTCATCGTATCGTTGCCGGTCCCGCCGTGCAAAAGGTCGAGGCCGTTGCCGCCAGTGATGGTGTCGTTACCGGCGTCTCCACGCAGGAAATCGTCGTCATCGCCGCCGCTGACGGTGTCATTGCCGTCACCACCGAAGATATGGTCGTTGGCAAGGCCACCGCTCAAAGTGTCGTTGCCGTCATCGCCCCAAAGCGTATCGTTGCCGTTACCGCCTTGAATATTGTTGGCAACATTGGTGCCGCCGATCACTTCGTGCACGTTGGCCGTAGCCGCCGCACCGGACTTGGTGAAATTGACCACGCCAAGGGTCGACAGTTCGATATTGAGGTCTGCCGTACCAAAAGCGTCACCGTTCATATGGATGGCGCCGCTGGCCTGCTGTACCAGATCGGTGAAGGTTTGGCCTTCAATCTGGTCCAGAATGTTGGTGCCGCCCAGACGGCTGAGATAATAGAAACGGTCAGCGTTCTGCATTTCTTCGAATTGGGTCGCGAAGATGAAGTCGAATGTAGAGCCAAGCATGCCGCCGGTCACTTTTTGCTCGGCAAGGCCGCCCAGCCAAAGGTCGATATCATTGAACCCTAGATCTTGGCCAACGCCCCCGTTCATGAAGTTGCCGTCGGCATCGATGGCCGCCTGCGCCAGTGCGCGGGCAGCAGCATTGCCGGCAGCAGTTCCCAGATTGCGGGCAGCGACAATACCTGCATCGAGCGAATAGGCAGCGATGAAGTTCACCAACGATGTCGGATGCAACAAGTTTGCGCCAAAATCCGCCCAGCTCGTATAGGCTGCCAGCGAATCTTGACCGGTTTGGGCGAAGAGCGACGCCCGCACCTCGTTCAGCGAGCCCAAGCCAACTTCGCGGCCACGGGCTATGTTGATGGCGGCCAAATCAAGCGGCAGGCCGACAAGGAAGTTGCGCACCGCATCGACGACAAACTCGTCAATCTGGTTGCCTTGCTGTTGTGACATGCCGGTTGCGATAGCGGCGGCACCGTTGGCGCTAAAGGCCAGCGGATTCAGGAACGCAGCGACCAAAGTCATGGTGGTCCCGTTGTTGCCCGCATCCGAGATATCGACCGTGTCGGTCAACATCGAGTGGCCAAGGCGGAACACGGCTTGCGAGAATTCCGCCGTAATCAGCGGGTTGATCTCGACCTGGTACTCGGCAAAAACCGTGATGTTCGGGCTCATGCGCCGGGCGAAAAACTCGAACACGATATGCTGGTACTGCATTTCGTTGCCAAGCTTGGCGGCCTCGAAAATCATCTCGCCAGTCCACTGTGCAGCATAACCGGGCTGGATCAGGTCGCGCTGCGCGATCATGTTTTCGATCTGTTCAACCAGACGGTTGTGCTCGCCGTGGAAAACGGAATGGATCGCCGTCAGCACAATGTTTTCGTTGACGCGGCCATCACCGGCAATGAAATGCGCGTTCAGCAATTCGTCGTCATACGTCGCCGCGTTCAAGTCGTCGCCAAACAAGCCTTCTGGCCCTAGGTCAGAGTCTGCCACCTGACCAGCGCCCGGAGCGGCGTGATGGGCGATGTCAGCGAGGAATTTTTGCCCGGTGACGCCGACCCGGATATAGGGGTTGGTGATCTGATTGAACGCCACAGCCGGATCCTGGAGCGCCACAGAGGGGATGTTTCCGACGTCAGCATCTACCAAAACAATACCACGCAACAGCGCATTGGCCTTGACATCGGCCCAAGTTGCCATGCCGCCGTCGACGCCGGTCACCAGCCGTCCCGTCGGATTGCCGGCTTCGTCATACTGCATCAGGAAGAAGCGGGTGTTCTGGTCCGAACCATAGGTCTGCTGTTGATCGACCAAAGGTGCTGTCGAATTGTTGGTATTGCCGTTAATGTCCAATGACGCGCGCGTCACCGGCATCATGTTGACACCACCGACGACGTAAAGCGGATCACCCGGCAAGATCGGAATCATGACGACGCCAGCACCGCCCTTGTCAATGAAGTCTAGGCCATGATCAACGAACTGGCCGAACATCGTGAACAGCGAATTGAACGGCGTGACAAAAATTGCCGGATCGCCCGGGTTACCCGTTGCTTCCGGCGGCGCGACGGCCATGTCGACCACAAGATTGCTGATGATGCGCGGCGACGCGTCCGCGACATTGGCCCCTTGGGCATAATTGTCATCAAAGCCCGGAATGAATGTGCCCGGTGCATCCGGGCCATTGATGAACACCTTGGGTGTCAAATGGATGAAGGGCTGATCGGCAGTGCCGAACGTATCGGTGTTTACCGTATTGCCGCGCTGGTCGACGAAGTCGGCGATGTGCAACAGGTTGTTGTTGGACCCGTCGACATTGCGTATGCCTTGAATGGTGAATGGGTCTGTGCCGACTGGCGGATTGGCACCGAAAAGAACTTGCGCCAAAAGGAAATCTAGGTCTGACTGTTTAAGTAGCATAATTGTACCCCCCGATACGTGCTAGTTAAGTATGATCGTGCGGTAGGGGGTCACACCGCGAATGCGCCTTAAGGCCCGATTGTGCCTCTCGATTTTTTCTCCGAATCAAAGACTGTTCCTTCAGAGGTCCCACATTTCCTAAAATTAATCAAGCATTAATGACTTATTAATTTCATGCTGAATTTTCAATGCATTTGCCATATATTACCAATAACATCACCATATCAAGTGCAATTGCGAACTAAATCGAAAATAGCAGCAGCAAGTTTCGTAACAAAACTTGATTTTTACAAACAGTTGTTAAATTTTTTGAATTATGTGACTTTATATTGTTAGCACATACTTCGACAAGTTAAGTACGTATTAGTTCGCATCAACGGAATTCGCGTACTGCAAAACATGTAGACCATCGCACCCGCGAAGCCAATTTGATCGGATTGGCCCTTTCACCGCCGTCCGGACAATTCCCGCATCTGGCAAAACCGGTCTTGAACGCAGACCATCGCCGCCCAAAATCGGGCATTTCCGCCGGAACGGCTGCGGCCCCGGATCACATGTCTCCAGCGTAGTCCAGACCGAATTTCGCGGCTAATTTTCAGTCGCTTCAGGCCCCTTCTGCCCCTCGTCAGCGACAGCGCCGCGGCGGCAGACTCCACTACGATTTGCGCTTTGTCAAATGGCGCGATGTGGCGAGTTTGAACCACCGACCCGCGGATTTTCCGTCCGAGCGCTCATATTTCATCTTGCCGTTTCAGTTTTATCATTCACGGAAAAATCCGCTACTGCGCAAGGTGATGTCCAAACCTCATGGTCAACTCATCGTCGCAATTGCCGTTGTGTCAACCGCGCAGAAGGGCAATCATGATGCCGGATCGCAGAAGGGGATCAGACCACCCCCCATCGGAGCAGCTGTGTCTAGCACGTTCATTTTTGTCCATGGCGGATTCGGGTCACCGGCGGAACTCGCTCCGGCGGCGTCCTGTCTCGAAGCCAAAGGGCATCACGTCGTGAACGTCGACTTGCCGTCCGAGAGCCCCGATGCCACCCTGGAAGACTATGCCAGCACCGTCGTGCGGGCGATGGATGGCACTTCAGGCCGCCGCATTCTCGTCGCCCATTCGGCTGGTGGCGCAACCATTTCTCTGGTTGCCGCCCGGATCACGGTCGACCGCCTCATCTTCGCCGCCGCTGTCGTGCCGCAACCGGGCCAATCGATCGTCGAGGCACTCGGTCCCGATACGATGTCAGCGATCATGTCGGTCTCCATCGACAATGGCGATGCGACGCGATCCTTCGATTTCGACTTGCTCGCCTCGCTGGCGCCACCGCAACAGCGTGAAGCCTATCTGGCCTTTCTGAAAGCGACCCAGCGAAAACAGGGCATGCGGGCGGTGAACCAGCCGTGGCCCGGCACCGGCATACCCGACCTGCCGCGCTCCTACATCCTCTGTACCGCAGACCAGATCATTGCGCCTGAACGTCAACGTGCTTTCGCGGCCTTGCTAGGCGTGACCCCGATCGAGATTGCCTCGGAGCATTCGGTATTCGCCACAAAACCGCAGGAACTCGCGGGCATTCTCGATTCCCTCGCCGACTGACCATAGTCACCGCGATAAACTAAGTCCGAAAATGCCACTCTTTGCTCGGAAATATGGTGCCCGGGGGCGGATTTGAACCACCGACACGCGATTTCATCTCACCCCAGATCAGGGCATTGAACACCCTGCTGGTGCCGATGCACATTTGAAAACAGTCCTCGAAAACAGCAACAAGTTCTTTGATTTCGACCAATTCTGGGTTACAATTCTTTCGCGATAATTGCCGCGTTTGCGTTGCATGAAGGCATTTTAACCACATCAATCTTGTCTGTATGTAGCAGGATTACACCAATTACCGAGAGGTAACAAATAATGGCGACCAAACGAGTCAGTATTCTTGGAACAGTCTCAGTAATTGTCGGTATCATTGTCGGACTCCTCGGAATATATACGGCCGTGGACAAGTTATTTTTCAGCTATTCGAAACTTGAGGTAGTGTCCGCGCAAGTGTCAGGGTCCACTATCGACTTACGACTACAAAATTCGGGCCGAACTGGGGCGCATGTTTTCCGGGCCAGTTTTATTATTACCGCGCATACTTTCTCTGAGTTCGTGCCCAGTTTGCGTGAACCATCCGCGTCTTACATGGTCGCCTTCCCGCTCCAATTGGAACCGAATCCTGCACCGGTCGATGTGCCTCTGTCGCACGACATCGCTGCGGGTGATGCCGATAGAATAATGTTGACCCTCGGGCTGCCACCGCTGGCTAATGGTCAGCGCCGCGGGATGCACACCTACTCGACAAAAATTGTCCTGTCTTATGACAATCCCCAACGCCAAGTCGCTTCCGAACCTCTCACGATCTCGCTTCTTTCTGGAAGCGGTACGCCAAAATCAACCGCCGATATATTGAAAGGCCTGAAAGGCGGCAAGGCAGCTACAATTGGTGGGGAGATCGGGAATTAGTTGGCCTTTGGCCCTAAGCCAACCACCTACAAACGTTACGTTAACGCCAAGGCAAGAAAGGCAGAAGGCGTGCTGTCAACGATTTCGATAAATGGTGCCCGGGGGCGGATTTGAACCACCGACACGCGGATTTTCAGTCAGCTGCTCTACCCCTGAGCTACCCGGGCACACTCGTGGGTCAAAGCCCGCAAGTTCGGGCGTTCTAAGGCACGGGGTATGCCCTGTCCAGTGCGAATTCGGCGAAATTCGTCGCCCTAATTCAGGCGCTCCGGCTGCTCCGGAACCGGCACCGGTTCCTCGGGTTCATCGTCGCCCGGTATCACATAGCGCCCGGTCAGCCATTTGCCCAAATCGACATCGGCACAGCGCCTGGAACAGAACGGTCGATATTTCGGATCGGTCGCTTTGGCACAAATCGGGCAGGTCATACCAACAAGTCCGCCAGAGGCCGCCGTTCGCGTTTGCGGTTCAGTTCCAGATGCCCCAGCGGCGTCCAGCCGGCAATCGAGGTTTCCACCGGGTCGGTTTTCAACGCCGATCCCATGCTTTTTTCGATCTGCACGCGGTCTTTCTTGCTCAAGGCCGCGAAATCAATCACGATTTTCCCGCCCAGACCCCGAAGCCGTAACTGGCGCGGAATGTCATGCGCCGCCGCAATGTTCGCCCGCAAGGTCGCGCCCGGCGAAAAATCCCCGCCGGAATTGACGTCAATGGCGACCAGGGCCTTGGTGGCTTCGACCGACATCCAGGCACCGCCCGCCAAATTAACGTCGGGCCGCCGCAAAGCCTCGATCGTCTCCCAAACGCCCAGCCTGTCCAGCGCATGCTCACCCTCAATCACATCATCGGGGGCTGCATCGCTCCACTCCGCCCAAGCCCGCATTGCCGCACTTTCACCATCCAGCAGCAACGCCGCGTCTCGGCCAACACCTTCACGCAAAATCGATTCCGCCAATTCGCGCATTTGCGCCAGGTCTTGCGCAATCTCGGCTTCGCTGGCCCAGACACAGGACGACCGAAGGATCAGCCCCAAATCTTCCGCCGTTCCCTCCATGCCCGCTTGCGCCAGGGCGCCAAGTCGCGTGCGGGCCGCTTCGTCGCGGATGCGCCGCGAAATATTCAGCCCCGGCGCATCGGGCGTGATGATCACGTGGCGCGACTTGAATATCAGCCGCGTGGTCACGGGCACGGCTTTTCCCGGTTCCGCCAAGGTGGAAACCTGCACCAGCAACGGACTGCCCGGGGACAAACCGGCAGTTTCGCGCAAGAAACCCACCTGACCGTCGGCCAATTTAACCATAGCACCGTGCAAACCTTTGGCTGGCCGGTCGGGTAAAGCCCGATAAATCGCCCCCAAACGCGGCTGCAAATCGCCTTCGGGCAGGTCGAAAAACAAATCCTGCAACAGGCCGTCAACCACCAATGCGGCAATCTCGCGGCCCTGGCTCATCGGCTCGATCAGAATCGCGCAGCCCTTCATGGCACGTCCATGGCGACCGGAAACCCGGCGCCGCGCAGCAACCCCACCGTCTCGGCCAGGGGCAGGCCAACGATGGCGCTGTATGACCCGCCAATCCACGGGATCAGAGCGCTTGCCAAGCCCTGAATTGCATATCCGCCTGCTCGACCCTGCCATTCCATTGAACGAAGATAGGCCGAAATCTCGTCGTCCGATAGTCGCTTGAAGGCGACACTGCTGTCCACAACGCGACTCCAGGTTTTCCCATCACGGCGCAAGACAACGGCCGTTATCACCTTGTGTCGTCGCCCCGACAGCAACAGCAAAAACTGCGCCGCCTCGGCGGCATCCGCCGGCTTGCCCAAGATCCGGCGTCCGACAGCTACTGTCGTATCGGCGGCCAGCACGAAATCATCCGGGCCTGCCGCAACAACCGCGAGTTTTTCCAAAGCCATGCGCAAACAATAGGGCCGCGGCAATTCACCTTTTTTGGGGTTTTCGTCAATTTCGGGGGAAACTACCGCATCGGGCACAATCCCGACCTGCGCCAGCAATTCGCGCCGACGCGGGCTGGCCGAGCCAAGGATCAGGCGCATTGATCACCTGAACCGGTAATTGATCCGGCCTTTGGTCAGGTCATAAGGCGTCATTTCAACCTGCACTTTGTCACCCGCCAGAACGCGAATGCGGTTCTTGCGCAGCTTGCCGGCAGTATGGGCAATGATGATATGGCCGTTCTCAAGCTCTACCCGAAAGGTTGCGTTCGGCAATAATTCCGTCACCATCCCGGGAAATTCGAGAAGTTCTTCTTTGGCCATGCTTGCTCCAAAATGGCTGCGCTGGTGCTTTCCAAGCCAACGCCCGGTTGCGAGGCGGATACATGGCCTTGTTGGCGCGCAAGTTCAAGACAATTCATTGCGGCGAAGTGTCTGGCACTTCCACCACCGGCTCGCCGAAACGCTGCAAGATTCGCGCGTAAATCTGGTCACGCGATTGCCGATACAGCGCCAGCTTTTCCTCCCGCGTTTCACCCATCCGGGTTGGATCAAGGATCGGCCAGTATTCGACGTCCAAGGCAAATAAGCGGGTATATTCCAGGGCTTTGCGTTGCGCCGCTGGCGACATGGCGACGATCAGATCATAGCCGCCAATCTCATCGCCCCATTCTTCCATTTCCTCAAACGATCGCGAACGATGCCGCTCCAGCTTCACCTCAATCTCCTCGCATACCGCCACAGAAAATCCGTCAATCTCCAATTCGTGCTTAACGCCCGCAGATTGCACGTAAATCTTGCGCCCATATAGTTTCTTGACAATACCCTCGGCCATCGGAGACCTTACAGCGTTGTAATCGCAGCAAAACAACACCGATCCGGGCAAATCGGCCAAATTGTCACCCACCAAAATGCAGCACGCAAATCAGCGTGAACAGCCGCCGCGCCGTAGACAGATCGGTGACGATCTTGCCCTCAAGCCGTTCCAGCAACAAATGCGACCCTTCGTTGTGGATCCCGCGTCGTCCCATATCAATTGCTTCAATCTGGCTGGGTGGCAGACGCTTCACGGCATCAAAATAGCTTTCGCAGATCTGAAAATAATCGCGCACGATTTGCCGAAACGGTGACAGCGACAAGACAAACGCCGCCCGCCCGCCATCGGCAGCGGAAATATCAAACACCAGCCGTTTGTCCTGGATCGAAAGGTCCAGATGAAACGGCCCGCTCAGCGCGCCTTCGCGCCCCATCACCCCAAAAACGTTGCTTTCCAACAGGTCAAATATCGCCACCCGACGTTCTTGTTCGATCTCGCGGGTCGGCGTTGGCAGACCGCCGTCGTCCAGTTTCAGTGTGGCAATGCGGTCGTCAACCATCGTTTAACCGCTCCAGTCGCGCCGCAACCGACAACCCGTGCGCCTGCAGGCCCTCGGCATTTGCCAATGTCACCGCCGCAGGTCCGATGGCCCGCAACGCCGCTGGAGTCATCCGCGACAAGGTCGTGCGTTTCATGAAATCCAGCACCGAAAGCCCCGATGAAAATCGCGCCGAACGCGACGTCGGCAGCACATGGTTCGGCCCGCCGACATAGTCGCCAATCGCCTCCGGTGTCCAAGCTCCGATGAAAATTGCTCCGGCGTGGCGAATTTTCGTCAACAGCGCATCCGGGTCGGCCACGCACAACTGCACATGCTCCGGCGCAATTCGATTTGACAATTCCGCCGCCTCAGCCAAATCGCGCACCACAATCATCGCGCCGAAATCTGCCCAAGACCGGCTGGCAATCGCCCGGCGTTCCAGGCTGGCCAGCCGCTGCGACACAGCTTTGCCAACGTGGCGGGCAAACGCGGCGTCATCGGTTATCAAAATCGACTGCGCGCTTTCGTCATGCTCGGCCTGCGACAGCAAATCCAGCGCCACCCAATCGGGATCGTTGTCCTTGTCGGCAATCACCAAAATTTCCGACGGTCCGGCAATCATGTCGATGCCGACCCGGCCAAACACCCGCCGCTTGGCTGCCGCAACCCAAGCGTTGCCCGGTCCGGTAATCTTGTCGACCCGCGCAATCGTCGCCGTGCCATAGGCCAAAGCCGCAATCGCCTGGGCCCCGCCAACCTTGTAAATCGTCGCAACCCCGGCCAAACGCGCCGCCAGCAATACCAAGGGATTGACCGCGCCGCCGGGGGTCGGCGTGCAGATCACCAAATACTCGACCCCAGCCACGACCGCCGGAATCGCATTCATCAACACCGAGGATGGATAAGCCGCCAAACCGCCGGGCACATACAGCCCGGCCTTTTCAATCGGTGTCCAGCGCCACCCCAAAGTCGCCCCGCTAGCGTCGATCCAAGATTCATCCTGCGGTTTTTGACGCTGGTGATAGTCGGCAATACGCTCTGCCGCCAATTCCAGCGCCGCCCGCTGATCCACCGGAACGGCAGCCACCGCTTCGTCAATCTCAAGCGATGTAAATGCCATGCTCTCGGGCGTCAGCTGCACGCGATCGAACTTTTCGGTCAACTCCAGAACCGCAGCGTCACCACGCTCCGCCACGTCGCGAATGATCCAAGCGACGTCACTGTCAACCTGAGCGAAAGATTCGCGCTTGGCCTGCAAGAATGCCGCAAACCCAGCTTCAAACCGCTCGTCAATCGTTGATAACATCACCGGCATCGGCATCCCCTTTGCCCCGACATAGCGGGCCGAAAGCCAAGCCTCAAGTCGCCCAACAAATTCAATGTTTCAAATACAGGCGCCTTGCAGGTTTGACGCTGCCTGACTTTTACTGCGACGGATGGTTCGGCGCGTCCTTCGCCCGCGCTTGATAGGGACGCGACGCGTCCAGCAACGTCACGTTCAAACATTCCACCGCAACCGCCACTTCACCCTCACCGGCAAAAGTCAACGTCAAAACCCCGGCACCATCGGCACCGGCAACAAACCCAAGCGACAGGACCGACAGCACCAGCCCCTTGTCGCCCGGATCAATCCCCGAAACCCTGGCTGATACCACGTCCTCGACCTGCAACACCGCCTGCACCCGCTCGAATGCCCGTTTTTGCCGCTCGGCCAAGGGAACGTCTTCCCAGCGAAACCGGTTGAGCAAAACCGCAAACCGCCGGTGCTTTTTCAACCATGAAATATCCGAAGTCTGCGCCACCGCATCCTGCACCAGGGCCGAAATCACCGCCAAATCTTCGACTGTTTCCGCCCGCAGCCGCAGCGGCTTGTCGCCGCCATCCTCAAACCTCGCGTCGCTCATCCTGCCACCCGCTCAATATCCGCGCCGCAGGCCGACAATTTCGCCTCGACCCGTTCATAGCCGCGATCCAGATGGTACACCCTCGCCACGCGCGTTTCCCCCTTGGCCGCCAATCCGGCCAGTATCAGCGACACCGAGGCCCGCAGATCCGTCGCCATCACCGGTGCCCCCTTCAGTTCCTTCATCCCCGTCACCGTTGCATGCCCGCCGTGCACGTCGATCCTTGCCCCCATGCGGATCAGTTCGGGCGCGTGCATGAAGCGGTTCTCGAAAATCTTCTCCTCCAACACCGAAACCCCATCCGCCAACGTCAACAACGCCATCATCTGCGCCTGCAAATCGGTCGGAAACCCCGGATGCGGTGCCGTCACCACATTCACCGGCCGGATCCGCCCGTTCTTGCGGGAAACCTTCAACCCCAACGCGGTCTCGGATATCTCCGCCCCGGCCTCCTCCAGCTTCGCACTAAACGCCTCAACCAGCGAGCGCTTGCCGCCAATCAGCTCCACTTCACCCCCGGTAATCACCGGCGCCAGCATGTAGGTGCCCAGCTCGATACGGTCGGTCACCACCTTGTGCGTTGCCCCGTGCAGCCGATCCACCCCCTCAACCGTGATCGTCGACGTGCCGGCCCCGTCAATACGAGCCCCCATTGCGCTCAAACATGTCGCCAAATCGACAATCTCCGGCTCCCGCGCCGCATTGCTAATCACCGTCGTGCCTTTGGCCAAAGTCGCCGCCATCAGCACATTCTCCGTCGCCCCGACCGATACAAACGGAAATTCCACCTTCCCGCCCCGAAGACCACCTCGCGCCTCTGCATGCACATACCCATCCCTCAACTCGATCTTCGCCCCCAAAGCTTCCAGCCCGTGCAAATGCAAATCGACCGGCCTCGCCCCAATCGCACAGCCCCCCGGCAACGACACCTCGGCGTGACCATCCCGCGCCAGCATCGGCCCCAATACCAGAATTGACGCCCGCATCTTCCTCACAATGTCATAATCCGCCTTGTGGTTGGCGATCATCTTGGTGCCAATCACCAAAACCTGCCCGTCCTGCAAATGCGCCACTTCGCAGCCCAGCGATTCCAGCAACTGCGTCATCGTGCGAATATCCGACAACCTTGGAGCGTTGGTCAGCGTCAGCGGTTCTTCCGTCAACAACGCCGCCGGCATCAGCGTCAGACATGCATTCTTCGCCCCCGCAATCGGGATGCTGCCATGCAGCGGATTGCCGCCGCGAACCAGTATCGAATCCATTATCCTGCCTCGTTACTTCTTTTCATCCGCCGGTTTTCCGGCCTCGCGCCCGCGCAATTGCGCTTTGCGCTTGCTCAAATTGTCGCGCAAAACCTGCGCAAGTCGCTTTTCCCGCGCCGCCGCCTGCACCGCTTTGGAATCCAGCCCCGATTGATCCTGTGCCTTGCGCCTGCTCATGGCCGCAGCCTTACAGCAAGCCTCCAACCAAGGCCAGATTGCCCTTGCAACCTGCACATTTTTTGCTAAACCGCCGAAACTTGATATTTCGCTGTGGTAGCTCAGTGGTAGAGCACACCCTTGGTAAGGGTGAGGTCGAGAGTTCAATCCTCTCTCACAGCACCAGAACTCACTGGCAAATCCCATCTCGGTCAGCCACCCTTGCAAACCTGCCGCAAATCTAGTCGAAATGGTGGCAACACCCAAGGGGGATTCCAATGGGCCGTCTGACGACGCATGTTCTAGATACAGCGCTTGGAAAACCGGCCGCCGGAATGCGGATCGAACTGTTTCAGCTAACTCCGAAGGCGACCAAAATCACCGAGGCGCTCACGAATGCCGACGGGCGCTGCGATGCGCCTTTGCTCGACGGCCAAACCTTCACCAACGGCACTTACGAACTCCACTTTCACGCCGGTGATTACCTCAAAACCAAAGCCTTCCTCGACCTCATCCCCATCCGGTTTACCATTGCCGAGGACCGCCACTATCACGTGCCGCTGCTGCTTTCGCCTTTCGGCTACACCACCTACCGGGGCAGCTGATGGGCGAAATAAGGTTCCTTTTGAACGGCACGACAACGCTTCTGGCAAACCCCGACCCAACCACAACCTTGCTGGATTACCTGCGCGAAACCCGTGGCCTGACCGGGACCAAGGAAGGCTGCAACGAGGGCGATTGCGGCGCTTGCACCGTCTCAATCGCGGCCCTCGATGGGCCCAGCCTTGTCCATCGCGCGATGAACGCCTGCATTCTGTTTCTGCCGCAACTGCACGGCAAATCCATCCGCACAATAGAAGGCATCGCCGACGGCAATCCGCACCCAATCCAAACCGCAATGGTCGATCACCACGGTTCGCAATGCGGTTTCTGCACGCCGGGTTTTGTCATGTCGCTTTACGCCGCCAACCAACAAGGCCGAACCGATTTTGACAATGTCTTGGCGGGAAATCTTTGCCGCTGCACCGGCTACGCGCCGATTATCCGCGCTGCTGAAGCCAGCATGGGCACCGCCTTGCCTGCCGACGAAACGCTGCAAATCGCCGCCCTGGATGACGATCAGGATATCCACCTGAACGGCGCTTACCTGCCCGCCAATCTCGACATTTTCGCCGGATGGTATGCCGCCAATCCCGACGCCACCCTCATCGCTGGGGCCACCGATGTGGGCCTTTGGGTCACCAAACAGTTGCGCCCGTTGCCAAAAACCGCCTTCCTGCACCGCCTGAAAGCCCTGCAAAACATAACGCTTTCGGCCAATGGCATGGCCATCGGCGCCGGTGTCACGCTGGAGCGCCTTGGCGCTGCCATGATCGGCCATCACGACGATTTTGCCGAGCTGATCCGCCGTTACGGCTCGGTCCAGGTGCGCAACGCCGCCACCATCGGCGGCAATATCGCCAATGGCTCGCCCATTGGTGACGGACCACCGGCGCTGATTGCACTAAACGCTACCCTGACCCTGCGACTCGGCCAAACCCGCCGCGACATTCCGCTGGAAAACTATTTCGTCGCCTATGGCAAGCAAGACCGCCGCCCCGGCGAATTCGTCGAATCCCTCTTCATCCCCACCCAGCCCGACACGCTGCGTTGCTACAAGATCACCAAACGCTTCGATCAGGACATTTCTGCCCTCTGCGGCTGTTTCAACCTGACCCAGCAGCACGGCCAGATCACCGACGCTCGCATCGCCTTTGGTGGTATGGCCGCCACACCAAAACGCGCCAGCGCCGTAGAGGCCGCCCTCCACAACCAGCCCTTCACCCGCGCCAGCATCGACGCCGCGCTGCCCGCGTTTGCGCAAGACTTCCAACCCATTTCCGACATGCGCGCTTCCGCCGAATACCGCTTGCAGGTTGCGCGGAATCTGCTGGTGAAATACTTCCTTGAAACCACCACGCAGCCAATCCGCCTCGTCGGCAGCGGTGCCGCATGACCGTCGGCCAAGCCATTCCGCACGATTCTGCCGCGCTGCATGTCAGCGGCGCTGCTCGCTACACCGACGACCATCCCCTGCCCGCCAACACGCTGCACCTTGCCTTTGGCCTTGGCGACCGGGCACGTGCCCAAATTATCAGCCTTGACCTTGAAACCGTGCGCCGAGCTCCCGGCGTCCGCGCCGTCCTCACCGCCACCGACCTGCCCTTTGCCAATGATGTTAGCCATTTCGTCCATGACGAACCGTTGCTGGCCGAGTACGATGTCTTTTACGACGGCCAGCCGTTATTCCTTGTAATCGCCGAAAGCCACCTGAACGCCCGCAAGGCCGCGCGCCTGGCCAAAATCACCTACGCCGACCTGCCCGCGCTGCTGACCATAGACGAGGCGTTTGCGGCACAATCCCAGTTTGAGCCGCCGATGGTCTTCCAAAACGGCGACCCTGCCGTCATCGTCAAAGCGCCGCACCATGTCCAGGGCACCATCGAAATCGGCGGCCAGGAACATTTCTATCTCGAGGGCCAGGCCGCCTTTGCCTTGCCACAAGACAACGGCGATATGCTGGTGCATTGCTCAACACAGCACCCCAGCGAAATCCAGCACAAGGTTGCCGAGGCCATCGGCAAGCCGTTCCATTCCGTCCGCGTCCAAACCCGCCGCATCGGCGGGGGTTTCGGTGGCAAGGAAAGTCAGGGCAACGCCCTTGCCGTCGCCTGTGCCATCGCTGCAAGCCTGACCAATCGCCCGGCGAAAATGCGCTATGACCGTGATGATGATATGGTCATTACGGGGAAACGTCATGATTTTCGCATTAAATACCGCGCCGGATTCGACTCGAACGGACGCCTGCAAGGTATTGAATTCGAACACTTCGCCCGCTGCGGCTGGTCCCAGGACCACTCGCTTCCCATTGCTGACCGCGCCATGCTGCACGCCGACAACGCCTATCACCTGCCAAACGTCCGCATCACCTCGCACCGGCTGAAAACCAACACCTGTTCCAATACCGCATTTCGCGGTTTTGGCGGGCCGCAGGGCATGCTGGGGATCGAGCGGGTCATGGACCAAATCGCCGCGCATCTGAGTCTTGATCCGCTGGAAGTGCGAAAAGCCAATCTGTACGGAAAAGGCCGCGACACCACGCCCTATCACATGACAGTGGCAGACAACATCGCCCCGGAACTGATTGATAAGCTGGAGAAAACCTCAGACTACCGAGCCCGACGCGCCGAGATTGGAACCTATAACAGGACCAGCCCGATTCTAAAGCGCGGCATCGCCCTAACGCCGGTCAAATTCGGCATTTCCTTCACCTTGACCCTGCTCAATCAGGCCGGCGCGCTGGTGCATGTCTACGCCGACGGCTCTGTCCAATTGAACCACGGCGGCACCGAAATGGGTCAGGGCCTCAACATCAAAGTGGCCCAAGTCGCCGCTGATGTCTTTGGCCTGACCACTGATGCCATCAAAATTACCGCCACCGACACCAGCAAGGTGCCCAACACCTCGGCCACCGCCGCATCCTCCGGGGCCGACCTGAACGGCATGGCCTGCAAAGCCGCCTGCGAAACCATCCGCAGCCGCCTGATCAAATTCGCGGCAGAGCACTGGCAAGCGCCAAGCAGTGAAATCAAATTCGTCGAAGGCCAGGTCCAAATCGGTCGCGAAACCATCCCCTTCGCCGAACTCGCCACCAAGGCCTACCACGCGCGTGTCCAACTTTCCGCCACCGGCTTTTATTCGACGCCGAATATCCAGTGGCACCGCCACACCGGCAAAGGCCGCCCGTTCTTCTATTTCGCCTACGGTGCCGCCGTTACCGAAGTGATCCTCGACACACTGACCGGCGAGAACCGCATTCTGCGCACCGACATCCTGCACGATGTCGGCAACAGCCTGAACCCGGCCATCGACACCGGCCAGATCGAGGGCGGCTACGTGCAAGGCGCGGGCTGGCTGACCACCGAGGAACTGGTCTGGGACGCCAAAGGCGCGTTGCAAACCCACGCCCCCAGCACCTACAAAATCCCCGCCTGTTCTGACCGGCCAAAGGAATTCAATGTCGCCCTCTGGGACGGTGCCAATCGCGAAAAAACCATCCACCGCTCCAAAGCCGTCGGTGAACCGCCGCTCATGCTCGCCATTTCCGCGCTCATGGCGCTGTCGGAAGCCGTCAACTCCGGCCCCGGCCCCTACACCCCACTCGACGCCCCCGCGACCCCTGAACGTCTGCTCAAAGCCCTGAGCGCGAGGGGAAAATGAGCCTTGACCGAGCGGAACTTGCGGCGTCCATCGCCCAGCACGGCACCATCACCAGAATCGTGATCACCGGCTTTGAAGGCTCAACCCCGCGCGAAACCGGCACCGCCATGCTGGTCTGGCAAACCGGCCAATCCGGCACCATCGGCGGCGGCGCGCTCGAACACGAAGCCAGCCAACGTGCCCGCGCCATGTTGCCCGACCCAACCCCGCACCTGCGCCAAACCCTCACCCTGCCGCTTGGCCCCGCGCTTGGCCAATGCTGTGGCGGCATGGTTCGATTGCTCATCGAACGCCTGACCGCCACCGAACTCGCCACCATCCCCGAA
>JANMOK010000049.1:0-4026 GCA_031369165.1 Paracoccaceae bacterium | reverse complement strand
TGGCGACCGCAAAACCTTGGCTACCAACTATGGCTTCCCCCTTCCCGCACTTCTCTTGGCACTGGGGTTTGCCACGCAAACACTCGGCGGCCTTTCGCTGATTTTTGGCCTGTGGACGCCGATCGGGGCAGCGGCCCTGATCGGCTTTCTTGCGCTTGCCACCCCGCTTTATCACAACCTCTTCCTGTTCACCGGCAAAGACCGTGACCCGCACCTGTACTTCGCACTGGTGAACATCACGCTAGCAGGCGGCTTGTTGTTGGTGATTGCTACGGCATGAAACCCAAACCTAGCATAGACGTGTCCGGCGCCCTCATGTTGATCGCATTTTCGGCGCTGATCGCCTTCAACCAACTGTTGGTCAAGCAAGTCAACGCCGGAATGGCCCCGCTGTTTCAAGCAGGCATGCGCTCGGCCTTCGCCATCATACCGGTTGCGGCTTACGCGCTTTGGGTTGGGAAGAAACTGAGCTTGAAGGACGGGTCATTCTGGCCCGGAATTCTGGCCGGTTTGTTTTTCACCGGTGAATTCACGATGCTGTTTCTCGGTCTCGATTTTACCACCGTGGCCCGAGCTTCGCTGTTCTTTTACACCATGCCGTTCTGGGTCGCGCTTGGGGCGCATTTCCTGATACCGGGCGACCAGTTGACCAGAACCAAGGTCGCTGGATTGTTACTCGCGATATCCGGCGTCGTCATTGCCCTGTTGATAGGCGACAGCGCTTCCGGCCCCGCTGCCTACTTGGGCGACTTGATGTGCTTGCTCGGCGCGATGTGTTGGGCCGGGCTGACCCTGGTTGCACGCGCCTCGCGGCTGAAACGGTCTGCTCCCGAGATGCAATTGCTCTACCAGCTTGCCGTCTCAGCCGCGATACTCATCCCGCTGGCAGCTGCAACCGGTGATACGTGGCGCGACATGACGCCATTTCTAGGCTCCCTGTTCGCGTTTCAAGTATTAATCGTGGTCAGCTTTGGATTTGTCGTGTGGTTCTGGTTGCTGACAATATATCCGGCCTCCGAAGTTGCTTCGTTTGGATTTCTGGCGCCGGTGTTTGGCCTGTTCTTCGCTTGGGCAATTCTGGGTGAAAAGTTCGGCGTCAACTTGATCCTTGCGCTGGTCTTGATATGCATCGGTATTGTACTGGTAACTCGACGGGTATCAAAACGCCCTTGGGCTAAGGGCGTTCCGGAACAGGTTTGAAAGAAACGCCAGAGCATCGTCAAATCGCCGGTCCGCCCTCTCGCCCAATACGGCCTGAACTTGCACGTCAAAATCGGCATAATGCTGCGTCATGGCCCAGATCGAAAAAATCAAATGATGCGGATCCGTCGGCGCAATGGTCCCTGCGGAAATCCAGCGCTCGATCACCACCGATTTTTCATCGACCAACTGTTTCAGCGGTCCGCTGATCTGGCCATGAATCCGCGGAGCGCCTTGCAATATTTCGTTGGCAAACAAGCGGCTTTCGCGGGGATAATCACGCGCCATTTCCAACTTGCGCCGCACGTAACCGATAATTTCCTCAACCGCATTGCCCTCGGCCTTCATCGCCCGCAACGGGTGCAGCCAGTTTTCCAAAAGTTGCTCGAGCAATTTTGCATGGATTGCTTCTTTAGAATCGAAATAATACAGCAAATTCGGCTTGGATAACCCAGCCGCTTCGGCAATCTGATCCAAAGTCGAGCCGCGAAAACCGAAATTGGAAAAGACCTCCAGCGCTGCTTCCAGTATTTGTCCGGACTTTTCTTTTTGAATCCGCGTGCGCGGGGCCTTGCTCGTCTTTGGCATCCTCGATCCTCAGGTCTTTGCTGCAATCACGACAGCCATTGACTGCCTTGCGCGGAATGGTAGCGTCATTTCTGACCAAACGATCATAAAAAATGCCCGTCACGCGGAAAACCGCCGTTTGCTTGGGCCAAAAGCAGGACGTACCCGATGTCTGACCGCACCACGCTGGTTCCCAATGATTTGCGCGCTTTCTGGATGCCCTTTACGGCGAACCGTCAGTTTAAGAAAGCCCCCCGCATGTTCGTCGCGGCGGAAGATATGCACTACACAACCGCCGACGGGCGCAAAGTATTAGACGGAACCGCAGGGCTCTGGTGCTGCAACGCCGGGCACGCGCGTTCGCGGATCGTCGAGGCGATTGCCCGGCAAGCCGCAGAACTCGACTATGCCCCGGCCTTCCAGATGGGCCACCCCAAAGCCTTTGAACTCGCCAACCGGATTATCGACATCGCCCCGCGCGGGATGGAGCACGTATTTTACACCAATTCCGGCTCCGAAAGCGTTGATACCGCGCTGAAAATTGCCATTGCTTGGCATCGCGCCCGTGGTGAGGGGCAACGCACGCGGCTGATTGGCCGTGAGCGCGGTTATCACGGCGTTGGTTTCGGTGGCATTTCGGTGGGTGGCATTGTCAACAACCGCAAGGTTTTCGGCAGCCTTCTCAACGGCGTAGATCACCTTCCTCATACGCATTTGCCTGCCCAAAACGGCTATTCAATGGGCCAGCCAGAGCATGGCGCGAACCTGGCTGATGAATTGGAACGCATCGTCGCCCTGCACGGTGCTGAAACCATCGCCGCCGTTATCGTCGAACCCGTTGCCGGTTCAACCGGGGTGATCTTGCCGCCGAAAGGTTATCTGGAAAAACTGCGCGGCATCACCAAAAAACACGGTATTCTGCTAATTTTTGATGAGGTTATCACCGGCTTCGGCCGCCTTGGCTCCGCCTTCGCTGCCCAGCATTTCGACATCCTGCCCGACATGATGACGGTGGCCAAAGGCCTGACCAACGGCGTCATCCCGATGGGGGCCGTCATCACCACCGCCGAGATCCACGACACCTTCATGACCGGCGCCGAGAACATGATCGAGCTGTTCCACGGCTACACTTATTCCGGCAACCCGGTCGCCTGCGCCGCCGGTTTGGCAACGCTGGAAACCTACAAGGAGGAAGCCCTGTTCGAGCGCGCCGCCGAGCTTGCCCCTTATTGGCAAGACGCGCTGCACTCGCTGAAAGGCCGCCGCCACGTCATCGACATCCGCAACATGGGCCTGATCGGCGCGGTCGAGCTGGAACCCATCGCCGGAGCCCCGACCAAACGCGCCTTCCAGGCCTTCCTCGATGCCTACGACAAAGGCATCCTCATCCGCACCACCGGCGACATCATCGCCATGTCCCCGCCGCTGATTATTTCCAAAGCCCAGATTGACGAGCTGATCGGGGTGCTGGGCGGGGTGCTGGACAAGCTGGAGTGACCCGCCCACCCTGCACCGCCACCCAACTGGTCGATGACGGCCGCGTTCGTGTAACAAGACTTGAGTTTGCACCAGGGGCAGAAACCGGCTGGCACCGGCATGGGTTGGACTATGTGATAGTCGCGGTAACCGAATGCCAGATGCTGATCGAAATGCCTGACGGCACCGAAAACCGTGTCCTAGTCCCCGCCGGAACCGCCTATCGCCGCGACGTGGGCGTGGAGCATAACGTGGCGAATGGCGGGGAAGGCTTTATGAGTTTTGTTGAGGTCGAGATGAAGTAGCGGCACTCTATCACGCCGCCGCCACCAACCGCACCACCTTCTTCGCCCGTTCCGCCAACCCCTTATCCATCCGCGCCCGCTCCAGCTCGAACCGAAACTGCAGGTTCAGCCAGAATTCCGGCGTTGTTCCCAAGGCCGCGCCCAACAGCATCGCCGTATCCGCCGTCACCGAACTTTCGCCGTTCAAAACGCGAGTGATCCGGTTCGTCGGCACGCCTATCTGGCGAGCAACGGACTTGGAGCAGGCGCGATGTTCTACGCCCAGTATTGGTTCCGCGACCCGGGTTTCGCCCCGCCGCAGAACGTCGGTTTGTCGAATGGCATCGAAGTCACCCTCGCACCTTGAAGGTCAAGTGCGTGGGCGGGTGTTCCTCGGTGCGAGCCGCGCGATGAGGGTAAGCGAGTCAAAAGAAACGGCCGACGTGCCGGCTCGCCGATAGACAAGTACCGAGTGGCCCGGGCGCGGGAGAAGCTCGCC
>JANMOK010000028.1:0-3852 GCA_031369165.1 Paracoccaceae bacterium | reverse complement strand
AACCGCCCCGCCGCCGCCGCCCCACGCGCCCAGCTTGCGTAAATCGCGGCAAACGCCAAAGCCCGCAGGGTCTGCACGATATTGTTGATTTCCAGAAACGTCATGATTCGGTCCGTGTCAGTTATTTGCGACGTTGAGTATGTTTTAGCGAACATCATGTCAAGTATTTTTTACACTAAGTCGTGCAAACCATACGCCTCTACCCAGAGAGTGAAACCGGTCTCGCCAAGCCCCGCGCCCGGCATTATACGCACCCCATGACCCAGAACCCGCCCAACCTGCGCCCCGATCTTGCCCGCTCGCACATCCCCGATGTTGCCCGTCCGGGCCAGCCGAGGATCGGCATGGTCTCGCTTGGCTGCCCGAAGGCGCTGGTCGACAGCGAACGCATCCTGACAAGGCTCCGCGCCGAAGGCTACGCCATCTCGCCCGACTACGCCGGGGCCGAAGCCGTGATTGTCAACACCTGTGGTTTCCTCGACTCCGCCAAAGCGGAATCCCTGCAAGCCATCGGCGAGGCCCTGCAGGAAAACGGCAAAGTCATCGTCACCGGCTGCCTTGGGGCCAACCCCGAATACATCACCGGCGCGCATCCCAAAGTGCTGGCGGTCACCGGGCCGCAGCAATACGAAGCCGTGCTCGACGCCGTCCACAAAGCCGCGCCACCTTCCCCAAACCCCTTTATCGACCTCTTGCCCGCCACCGGCGTAAGCCTCACCCCGCGCCATTACAGCTACCTCAAAATATCCGAAGGCTGTAACCACAAGTGCAAGTTCTGCATCATCCCCGACATGCGGGGCCGCCTGCAATCGCGCCCCGCCCATGCCATCATCCGCGAGGCCGAAAAGCTGGTCGCGGCCGGGGTGAAAGAACTGCTGGTCATCAGCCAAGACACCTCCGCCTACGGCCTCGACCTCGCCTATGCCAGCGCCAACGGCCACCGCGCCCATATCACCGACCTCGCCCGCGACCTCGGCCAACTCGGCGCCTGGGTCCGCCTGCACTACGTCTATCCCTACCCCCACGTCCGCGACCTGATCCCCTTGATGGCGGAGGAATTGGTGCTGCCCTACCTCGACGTGCCGTTCCAGCACTCCCACCCCGACGTGCTCAAACGCATGGCCCGCCCGGCGACCTCCGCCCGCACGCTGGAAGAAATCGCCCACTGGCGCTCCATCGCCCCCGATATCACCCTGCGCTCCACCTTCATCGTCGGCTACCCCGGCGAGACCGAAGCCGAATTCCAGCATCTTCTGGATTGGCTCGACGAAGCCCAGTTAGATCGCGTCGGCTGCTTCCAATACGAAAACGTCGCTGGGGCTAGATCGAACGCCCTGCCGGATCATGTAGCGGATGAAGCGAAGCAAGACCGCTGGGACCGGTTCATGGCGAAGGCGCAGGCGATATCCGAGGCCAAACTGGCGGCGAAAGTCGGGATGCGCCTGTCGGTGATTGTCGATGAGGTGGACGAAGACGGCGCCACCTGCCGCACCATGGCCGACGCGCCGGAGATCGACGGGAACCTGTTTGTCGATGAGGGGTTTGAATGGTTGCGCGTGGGGGTTGTGGTTGAGGTGGTGGTAGACGAGGCGGGGGAATATGATTTGTGGGGGCGGGTAGGGTGAGTAGCCTTCAGTTTCAAGCTGCCGAACCAGCAGATCTGGAGGCAATGATTAAAATTACGATGAACACCAATGCGGAACATGCCCGAGTTCTGCCTTCGCAGTTCGCATCTGACAGCGAAACGGGAACGGTTGATTGGTTCAAAAAACATTTCGCCAAAAGAAACAAATTGGATCGAACATTTACTCGAATCGTCGTTTGCAAGGATATGGACGTTCTCATCGGGCATGTTTTGATAGTTTTTTGGAAAGGCCCATATGGTCCAAAAAGGCACGACTTGGTAGCATCGATTGCTGATATTTCCGTAATACCTGAACGCCGCAGCCAACTGATTGGTGGCCAACTCTATGCTGCCGCAGAAGTTGCAATTCGAGAAGCGGGTGCCACAACAATCGAGGCGACTGTTTGGCGAGGGAGTAACGCCTCAGAATCGTTATTCAAATCGGCTGGGTTTGAAATGGTTTCAAAAAGATTCGACAAAAGGCTCACCGCACCTCTCGACGGACCATATTTGAAAAATGCAAAATCGGGGACTCTTCCGTTTTTTGTTTGGCTACTTATTTGGTTCGCAGTCGGATTGATCGTTGCCTTAGCCTTACGATAGTTGGGAAGCATTGGGTGGGATTCATCCCACGATTCCAATCCCTTATCCTAACACATCAACCAAACAAATCCTTCACCCCCAATCCCCACCCTGCACTTGAGCAGTGCGCGCCCAGCCCTTCCCTTGCACAACAGCCGTTCGACGCCGACGACCTGCCACTGGCAGGTCATCCGGGCGCGTCTCACCCCCACAGGTCGGGCGCAAACGCCCACCCTTCGGCTCGGTCGCGTCGGTGAGGGAGGTGCAAGGGCGCAACAAAACAACCGCCAGCGCGCCTCAATCGCAAACCGCCGCTTCCCCGGCCCCCGCGCCGGGGCCGCCTTTTGATACAGCAAAACAAAGAGGGTCCCGGATCAAGTCCGGGACAGCATCTGCAACCCCCTCACCCAACCCGCTTCCCCGCATCCACGCTCTGATGCAGCACCCGCACAACTTCGACCGCGTCACCAATCACCTGATAGAAAACCACGTGCGAGCGAACCACCATCCGGCGAAGTCCGAAACCAATCTCCGGTGCCATCGGACCCTTCAGGGGATTTTCGCCCAGCGAGCCGATCATTGCGTCAAGCGTGTCGGAATAGGCATCCGCCGGCCTTTCGCCCCAGCGGTCACAGCCGAAATACCAGATTTCCCGCAAGTCACGACGCGCGGCGGCGAGAACCCTTACCTGCATCCGCAGCCTTCTCCACTTTCCATTCCTCGCGCCATTTCTCCGGCTCAAACGGCAGCGGATCGCCACTGTCGATGCCTTTTTGGATTTCCGCCCTCAACCGCTCCATCTTCGCCTCGTGCTCCTCCAGCAACCGCAACCCAGCCCGCACCACCTCACTGGCCGAACCGTAATGCCCAGCCTGAACTTGCCGGGTTAAAAAATCGTTGAAATGGTCGCTGAGTGCGATGGAAGTGTTCTTGGCCATGATGCCTCCGTTACCAATAGTTACCAACCAATGGTAACAAATCTGTCACCGAAACTCAAACCGCAATATTGTCAATCAACCTTGCCCGCCCCAGATGCACCGCGCCAAAAATCCGCGCTTTCCCGGCAACGGGCCGCTCAACGGTTCGCAAACTCGCGCCATCGCGGCATTCGACATAGTCCACCTTGTCAAACCCCGCCTCACCCAAGGCCTCAACCGCCAAGCCACAGGCCTGCGACCCGCCCATCCCGGCCAAAACCTGCGCAGCCGCCGCAGCCAAAATCACATTGAACCGCCCGGCAACCACCCGCTGTTCCGCCGTCAAATACGCATTGCGCGACGATAACGCCAAACCATCTTCCGCCCGCACAATCGGCACCCCGACAATCGCAACCGGCATATCCAGATCGGCCACCATCCGCCGCACAACCGCCAGTTGTTGCCAGTCCTTCTCGCCAAAAAACGCCCAATCGGCCTGCGCTTGGTTCAACAGTTTGGTCACAACTTGGCTCACTCCGTCGAAATGCCCCGGCCTAGCCGCCCCATCCATCACCGATGTCAGCCCCTCAACCCGCACCTTGGTGGCAAACTCATCTGGATACATCTCGGCCACTGGCGGCACGAACACCAGATCGACACCCGCACCCCGCAACATCGCCAAATCATCCGAATCCTTCCTCGGATAAGACGCCAAATCCTCGCCCGCAC
>JANMOK010000001.1:0-7773 GCA_031369165.1 Paracoccaceae bacterium | reverse complement strand
TAGTTTTTGACGGCGAAATAGCGTGCCGCATAAAACGCGGTGGCCCAGAACAACGCCAGTCCGCCGGCCATGAAAACCAAGGCAAAAGGCGCCATCCAGCCATGACGTTCTACATCAACAAGGAATGGCTGGGTAATCCAGCTTAGTGCGACCACAAAATAGCCAGTCCCCAGCAGCCAACCGATCATCGCAGCGGCGCGGTTGCTGGCGCTGTTTGAAACTAGCGAAAAGACGAGCGGCAGGACCAGAAAAACAATCCAGAACTGCGAAAACGGCGACTGCGCCAACGCCAGCAATGCCCCGCAGACAATTGGAAGCATGTGCCGCCAGAGTGATTGGAACGTTCCAAACCGCGTCAGTTTGGCTTGGATGGGCGCAAAAAGCTCAGTCAGACACATTGCCCTGACCGGCGGGTCGTTTCAGGCGCAGGCGCATCCGCTTGACCTTGCGCGGGTCGGCGTCGATCACCTCAATTTCATGGCCATCCGGATGCGGCACGATTTCGCCGCGCCCCGGCACGCGACCGGCCAGTCGAAACACCAAACCGCCCAATGTGTCGACGTCTTCGTCGACGTCGTCGGGAAGCAAGTCAACCTTGGCCATCGCCTCAAATTCTTGCAGATCGGCGCGGGCATAGGCCAAATAAACGCCCGGGCGCTCCTCAATCCACAGCGCGGATTCGTGATCGTCGTGTTCGTCGGCAATGTCGCCAACGATTTGTTCCAGCAAGTCTTCGATGCTTATCAACCCTTCAACACCGCCGTATTCATCGATGACCAAGGCCAGGTGGATACGCGATCCTTGCATTTTTTGTAACAAAACGCCGATGCGCATTGAGGGCGGAACAAAAAGAAGTTTGCGGATCAAAGACTCGATCTTGAAGGGTTTGTCGGAATTGCCAAAGCCGAAATTCAAGGCAAGATCTTTCAGGTGGATGAACCCGACAGGCGTGTCCAATGTATCGGTGAATACCGGCAGGCGCGTCATGCCACTTTTGCGGAACGCTTCGACCAATTCTGTCAAGGTCGCTTCGTCAGATATAGCCTCGATGTCGGCTTTTGGCACGTAAACATCTTCCACCCGCATGTCGCGCATATTGCCTAGGTTGACCAGCATTTCGCGGGCGCCCGCATCGGCAGAGGCGACTTCTTTTTGCATAGGATTATCAACAACCGCGATCGGGTCTGCTTCAGCATCGGGCGACCCGAATATGCGTGAAAACAGCGATTTTGGCGGGTTGTTTGAATCCGCAGCTTCATCGCCTGTTGTCGCGGGCGGATTCTCGGAATTGTCGCTCATTTCTTCATTCCAGCAGGTTCAAACCGCGAATATGGGTCGTCGATGCCAATGGATGCAAGGGCCTTGGTCTCCAGCGCCTCCATAAGTACCGCGTCGCCTTCGCGCTCATGATCAAAGCCAAGCAGGTGCAGGCACCCATGCAAAATCAAATGGCTGATGTGATCGGCAAAATTAATGTTAGCCGAATTTGCCTCGCGCTGGCAGGTTTCATAGGCAATCGCCAAATCGCCAACCGATTCCGCCCAAACGCCATCGGGCTTGGGTACAGGATTCGGTAAATCACCATCTTGTGCTGCAGCAAGATCAAATGCGGGCCAGGACAAGACGTTTGTGGCGCTATGCCTGCCACGGTGTTCGCCGTTCAGTTCGGCGATACGCGCGTCATCACAAGCCAAAAGGCCGATTTCATAGCCCTCGGGTGGCAGATTCACTGCCGAAAACGCCAATCTCATCGCCCGATTCGCCAGCATATCCAAATCGATCGACTTCCAACTTTCGTCGGCAATCACCACTTCGATGATGTCAGTCATGGTGGGCGGAATCGGCCTCGTAAGCTTCGACAATACGAGCAACCATCGGGTGGCGCACGATATCTGCGGCGGTGAAGCGGGCGAAAGCAATTCCTTTGACGTCGCGCAGAATGCGCTCCGCCTCGACCAGTCCCGATGGAACACCGCGTGGCAGGTCGATTTGCGTCATATCGCCGGTAATCGCCATGCGACTGCCTTCGCCCAGACGGGTCAGGAACATTTTCATCTGCATGGCGGTGGCGTTCTGTGCTTCGTCCAGCACAACAAAGGCATTGGACAATGTGCGGCCCCGCATGAAGGCAAGCGGCGCAATTTCGATCTGCTTTTCTTCGATCAGCCGCTGCACATTTTTCGCCGGCATAAAATCGTTCAACGCGTCATAGAGCGGCTGCATGTAGGGATCGACTTTTTCCTTCATATCGCCTGGCAGGAACCCCAAACGCTCACCTGCCTCAACCGCCGGGCGGCTGAGGATGATACGGTCAACCCTGCCTTCGATGAACATCGATACTGCTGCAGCAACAGCCAGATAGGTTTTGCCAGTGCCCGCGGGACCAAGGCCGAATACCAATTCGCTTTGAAACAAGGACCGAACATAGTCTTTCTGGGCTTGGGTTCGCGGCTCGACCGTCTTCTTGCGGGTGCGAATTTCAACGGCATCGCCTTTGAACATCTCAATTTGCGATTCGGCGCTGCGCGGGTTTGCGCTTCGCGATGACCCCATGCGCAACAAGCCGTCGATGTCACCAGATTCCACGGGACGGCCTTGTTCGAGACGGCGATAAAGCCCGTTCAACACGTCGGCTGTTCTTTGAACACCAGAGCGGTCGCCATGCACCAGCAAAGAATTGCCCTTGCGCACAATTGAAACGTCCAATGCCTGTTCAATACGGGCAAGGTTGCGGTCAAGTTCGCCACAAAGGTCGATCAGGATGCGATTGTCGGGATAGTTCAAAGCAGTTTCGGACATTGGTTTCTTGGTTGCCAAGTCCGTCAGGGCGTTTGTCGCCAAGTTTGCTCCAATTGCAAAAGTTTCGCTAATGGCAATGGTGCCCTAGACCAGCTTTCGGCGCAAGCGCAAAGGCCTCAACATATCTATCATTTAACAAAACTGTAAATTGTCTCTGGTACCGCTTCCGGCCGACAAACCGGCGTTCCGTCAGGGTGAACGCGCGGGCTCATGTAACTTTCAAGACCGTCGTCGATAATATAATGGTCGCAGCCTTCCGGATCGACCCAGACTTGCGCCTCAAGTTGAACCAAGGGCTTGTTGTCCAATCCATGATCAAAGCGCGTATCGGTGTGATCGGTTGCGCAAGCTGACAGCGCGGCAAAAATCATGGCGACCTTGGCCTTTTGTATTACTGGCATATTGCTTGACCCTTAAGAAGGACACTGTGTTTTGACGGATCTTTGCAGGCAATTTCAACTGGCTGATTGCAAACCGGTATGCCCGCGCTATTCAGTCGCTGCGACATATATCCTTCCATGCCAGTATCCATGACCCAATGCTGACACCCGTCTGGATCGACCCAAATCGTAGCTTGAAATCTGTTATTCAGGTTGACGTCCGCCAAGGCAGGCCAGGCTAGACCAAGCGACAAAATGCCATAAACAATGCTTTTTCCCATAGCCATGCGAAACCTTCGCCCCCTGATCACATTTCCAATCGACCTTAAGGGGCGATTAAATCCGTCGCAAATGAAATAAAGAAACATGGTAAGTGTGGCGGCAATATTTGGGCTACTGTAACAGTTCAGCCGCCAATGTGTTCTTGTCGGAACGAATGATTTTCGCGGTTCGGATGCTGCCTTTTGTTGTTTCTGACGCGTTGAAATGCGCAGTATGCAGCCAGGGCGTTTTGCCAACCATCTGGCCAGACTCGCGACCCGGCTTTTCGATCAGAATTGGCAGAACTCTGCCAACCATGGCTTGCTGGAATTGTAATTGTTGGGCGGAAAGCAAACTCTGCAAGCGATGCAGTCTGTCTGAACAGATCTCTGCCGGAATTTCCACCTTGCCCGCGGCGGGCGTCCCCGGGCGGGCGGAATAGACGAAAGAATAGGCCATCGCATAACCGACTTCGCGGCAAAGGTCCAAAGTAGCTTGAAAATCCGCTTCCTCTTCGCCGGGAAAACCGACGATGAAGTCGCTTGAAAGCGCGATGTCGGGGCGGGCCGCGCGCAACTTTTCGATGGTTCGCAGGTAACTTTCCGCACCGTGCTGGCGGTTCATCGCCTTCAACACGCGGTCCGAACCCGATTGCACCGGCAAGTGCAGCGACGGCATCAGTTTTGCAATCTCGGCATGCGCGGCGATCAGATCGTCATCCATGTCTTTGGGATGTGACGTCGTATAGCGGATACGTTCCAACCCATCGATTTGTGCAAGTTGGCGGATAAGCTGGCTCAACGTCAATCCGCCTGCGCCGTGATAAGCGTTGACGTTCTGACCAAGCAGCGTGATTTCCACGGCACCACGTTCAATCAACTGCCGTGCTTCTCTAACAATGTTGACCGGCGGGCGCGATACTTCCGACCCACGCGTATAAGGCACCACGCAAAACGAACAAAATTTGTCGCAGCCTTCTTGAATCGTCAAAAATGCGCTGGGCGCGCTTTTGGATTTTGGGCCACGGGGCAGGTGATCGAATTTGTCTTCCAGCGGGAATTCGGTGTCGACGATTTTTGCCCCAAGTTCAGCACGGCGGGCCAATTCAGGCAAATGGTGATAGGACTGCGGCCCGACCACCATATCAACAATTGGCATCCGCCGAATAATCTCGGCGCCTTCGGCTTGAGCAACGCAGCCAGCCACGCCAATTTTCAAGGTCGGACGGGATTTCTTGAGCGCCCTTAGCCGACCCAATTCGTGATACATTTTTTCACCTGCCTTTTCGCGAATATGGCAAGTGTTCAGCAAAATCAGGTCCGCGTCTTCGACAACTTTGGTTTCTTGATATCCGGAAACGCCCAAAGCCTCGGTCATACGTTCACTGTCATAAACATTCATTTGACAGCCGTAAGTTTTCACGAAGAGTTTCTTGGGCGCCGGCATTTTCTATCCAAATGAAAAGGCCCGGTGTTTTTCGCACCGTGCCAGTCGTTTAGTCTCAGATTCGGTATTGGGCAATGTTGCCCGGGCTATTTTGCCTTGGGTTTGCCTTTGGGTTTGCGGCCCAGACCAATTTTTCTGGCCAGGTCCTGGCGTTTCTTGGCGTAGTTGGGCGCGACCATCGGATAGTCCGGTTTCAGGCTCCAGCGCGCCCGATAATCTTCCGGCGTCATGCCATACGGCGTCATCAAATGGCGTTTCAGCATTTTCAGCTTTTTGCCATCCTCCAGACAGATTATGAAATCAGGGGTTATGGATTTCTTGATCGGGACGGCAGGGACCAACTCGGCAGCTTCTGCGACCTGACCTTCGGCCAGTGCAGACAATTTGGTAAACACCGATTGAATCAGATCCGGCAGATCAGCCAGCGACACAGCGTTGTTGGCAACGTGAGAAGAGACGATCTCTGATGTGAGCGAAAGGAGTTCAGTTTTGTCTATTGTTTGAGTTTCCGCCATTTTCTTCCGTGCTCCTATATGAAAGACTAGGCCGCAAGATGTATCGGCATTCGGGTATACAACCTAGAATATGTCCAGTGACTGCGCAGTTCACAGTATTACTGTTGATATATTTTTACGGCGAGCTTTTCGCAAGGGTGGAATTGTTTTGCTAAACTGTGTTGTTCCGCCATTTATAGGATTTTGTCGCCCGTGCGATTTCACCTTGTTGAATTTGCCCAGAAAAACTCTGTTGCATGACCGTTCCGGACTGTATTGCTTGGCGAGATGATCTTGGAAAGAAAATGGTCGATGAAACTGTAAAATTCGTCGCAAAAAGTTTGGCAAATAACAATAATGCCGAACCGGTTGCCTTTGTTATTGCCGAAGACGGTTTCGGCCTGAAAGAAACCCTTGCCCATTTGACGGATTTGGGATTTTCGCAGATCGTCGTTCTTTCAGATAGAGCCGAGCTTGCTGGCCTTGCCGTCGTGCCGAATAGTGCGACGATCAGCATCCATTGCGACCCGTTGCCTTCGCTTGAATCCTTCGCAAATTCTATCATTCCCGTTCTGGAAAATCGCTGGCTGCACTTTTGCTATAACGGCGAATTTCTGTTTTTTCCATACAGCGAAAACCGATCAGTTTTTGATGTTATCGCCTTTTCGCAAGAAGAACGGCGAGATGCTATATTCGGCTATACGCTAGATTTATATCATGACAGGTTTCCGGCGGGCACAGATATGATCGATCGTGAAAATGTGTATTTTGATTCCACCGGATATTATAGCGAATCCTCAGCTTCGACAAACGAAGCTGGAGACGTTGTAAATGTGTTTGGCGGATTGCGGTGGCGCTATGCGCAGCACTTGATGCAAAATCGGCCGAGCATCAATCGGGTTTGCATGTTCAAGGCTGTTCCTGATTTGAAAATGGCATCGGATGGGTATTTCAATGTGCCAGAATACAACACGATTTCATCACAGTGGCATCGCAGCGTAACAATGGCCGTGATGTCGTTTCGGGCGGCCAAGGCATTGGCCACAAATCCATTGTCAAAGGCCGACGCAGCTACGCTGCGCTGGAAAATGTCGAAGCGCTTTGAGTGGAATTCCAGGCAATTGATGGAGGCGGGATTTATTGAAACAGGCCAATGGTTCTAGGATGCCCTCAGGCAATCTGGGGCTAAATCTTTCGGCAGGCATGGCCTCCGTGCTTTTGGCTGCCGTGTTGGTTGGGCTTAAATTATGGGCGCTGTCGGCAACGGGATCGCTGTCAATCGCGGCCAGCATGACGGATTCGGCGCTGGATTTTCTGGTTTCGGCCACTGGATTGTTTGCGATCTTTTATGCGGCCAGACCGGCTGACGAAGACCACGCTTTTGGCCACACATCGGCCGAGGATTTGGCAGCTTTGTCTCAAGCAGTTTTGGTGTGCCTGTCGGCCGGCATAATTGGCTACTCGGCCATAGGTCGTTTGACCGGTTCGACAATGCCTTTGCGTGCCGAATGGCACGGTATCTTGGTTATGGTCATATCGGTGGTTTTGACTGTTGCATTGGTTTGGTGGCAACGACGAGTTGCGCACCAAACCGGCAATCGGGTGGTTGCCGCGGATTCGCTGCATTATCTTTCTGACTTACTGCCAAATTTCGGTGCCATAATCGCCTTGGCAGCTTCGCGTTGGCTGGGGTTGCAGCACATCGATTCTATTGTCGCACTTGCCGCAGCCTTGATGCTGGCATTTGGCTCTTGGCGTATTGGCAAACCGGCTTTTGACGCCTTGATGGACCGTTCCGCCGATGAAAGGAAGATTGCGCAAATCCGGGAAATTGTCGGGAAATGGCCGGGTGTGCACGGTTTCCACGATTTGAAAACCCGCACGGCCGGGTCAGCCGTTTTCATTCAGGTGCATATCGAATTGGACGGAGCGCAGACTTTGCATGCAGCGCACAGTATAGGCGCCGGATTGCGGCACCGGATTTTGGAGACGATTCCAAACGCGCAAGTGATCATCCATAAAGACCCGGTTGGAAATGTTCGGAGTTAATCGACGCTGAAACCGCGTTGCTTCAGCAGCGCTTCTACTCCCGGCATCTTGCCGCGAAACGCCAGATACAACGCCGTTTCGTCTTGCGATGACCCGGCGGACAAGATGTGTTTTTCCAATCGTGCGGCAGTTTCCGGGTCAAAAATATCCCCCGTTTCCTTGAATGCCGCAAAGGCATCGGCGTCCATCATCTCGGACCACATGTAAGAATAATAGGCGCTGGCATAGCCGTCGCCGGAAAAAACATGCTTAAAATGCGGTGTTCCATGCCGCATTTTGACGGCTTTTGGCATGCCCAAAACGTTTAGAATAGCATCCTGCGAGGCCATCGGATCGGCGGTTTT
>JANMOK010000411.1:0-10950 GCA_031369165.1 Paracoccaceae bacterium | reverse complement strand
GCTGGCGTTGACCGCCGGAAAGCTGGCCGGGTTTGCGGTCGCCAAAACCATTGAGCTTGACCAAAGCCAGCATAACTTCGGCGGATTTGTTCCGCGCTGCTTTGTCGATGCCCTTGACCATCAGCCCGTAGGCCACATTGTCGCGTACGTTTAGATGCGGGAACAGGGCATAGTCTTGAAAGACCGTATTCACCGAACGCCGGTTCGGTGGCACTCCTTCGGATTCTTCACCAAAGATGCGGATATGGCCCGATGTCGGGTGATCAAATCCGGAAATCAGGCGCAGGCAGGTGGTCTTGCCAGAGCCGGAAGGTCCGAGCATGGCGAAGAACGAGCCTTCCTCGATGGCCAGGTCAACATTATCAACGGCTTTGACAGTGCCAAAACTGCGCGAGACGTTTTGGAATTCAACCGCAATGGTCATGGGATGTCCCGTAAAAGGCGACCCCGGCGCAAGGCCGGGGCAGCTTTTTCAACTGTATTGACGCCCCGTTTACCGACCGCCGATCACCCCGATATAGTCCGATACCCAACGGTAATACGGCACGCATTCGCCGGTGGAGCAGGCCGAGACCGGGGTCTGCCAGAAGCGGATTTTGTCGAAATCGTCCAACCCGTTGGCGGTGCAGCCTTCGGCGGTCTGCATGCCGGAGCCATCGGTGCAGGCAGCCAGAACCACGGGATTCGAGCCGAACCAAGCCGAAAGGTCGGCCTGCAAATTGGACGATAAAGTGTGCTCCATCCACATATAGGCGCAGTTTGGATGAGCCGCATCGGCGCTGAGCATCGTCGTATCGGCCCAACCCGTGGCTCCTTCTGCCGGGATAGTCGAGGCGACTGGCTGACCTTCGCCTGCAAGGATGTTGACCTGGAACGGCCATGAACCTGAAGCCACGACACCTTCGTTTTTGAAGTCATCCATCTGGATGAAGGCATCGTGCCAATAGCGGCCCACAAGTGTGCGCTGCACACGCAGCAAGTCGAGCGCGGCTTTGTACTGATCCTCGTTCAACTCATAAGGCGAGGTGATGCCAAGCGCGGGTTCGTGCGTCATCAGATAGAGCGCAGCATCAGCGATGTGGATTGGCCCGTCATAGGCTTGGACACGGCCTTTGTTGGTGGCGCCGTCGGGCAGGTTCATTTCCTCAAAGACGACGTTCCAGCTTGTCGGCGCTTCGGGGAAAGTCGTGGTGTTATACATTAACACATTCGGACCCCACTGATAGGGCACGCCGTAATGCTTGCCGTCTACCGTATGCCATGGCGAGTCTTGCAGGCGGGCATCGACATTGGCCCAGCTTGGGATCAGGGCCGTGTTCACTTCCTGCACACGGTTGCCCGCGACCAAACGCAAGGAAGCGTCTCCCGAAGCGGTCACCAGATCAAAGCCGCCCTCGTTCATCAAGGCAACCATCTCGTCTGACGTGTTGGCGGTTTTGACGTTGACCTTGCAGCTTGTTGCCGCCTCAAATTTGGTCACCCAGTCATAAGCCGCGTCGGTTTCACCACGTTCGATATAGCCGGGCCAAGCGACGATACTCAATTCGCCTTCGCCCGCGCCAAGCTCCGTCATCATGTCGGCCAAGCCTGGCGTTGCAGCAAGCAAAGCGACAATGGCCGTGCATCCGGCAAGCGTATTTTTCATGTTCTTCTCCCTGTGAATGATCAGATGGGCGCATGCTCAGACCTGCCCGCTGATTCGTAACTTGTGCCAGTTTGACCGGGTGATCAAATTTCGCAATCTAAAACAAGAATCAGGCCATCGCAGTTTGCCTGCGCCAAACAAAAACGGGCCGCCTTTCGGCGACCCGTTCGACCAATGAAAAGCTTAGTGCTCGTTAATTCAAGTTAAGCAAATCTTCCACCGCAGCTTCAACCGCATCGGTGACTGGCTTGTTTGCCGCTGCTTCAAGCAACTCACGTTCGATGGCAGGCCGTTCCAGAAGCGAAGCTTCCAACAAAGCAAGTTCTGCAGCAGCGGTGTCGTAGACCAAGTTTGAGGCCAACTCGGTTTGCAGATCGACAATACCATCGGCAATTGCATCGCGATCCTCGACCGCCAGATCGTAAGCGGCCTGATCGAATGGATCGTTATCCGCCAGGTCGGCAACGACACCATCTGCATCGCTCAGGGCAATTTCTGCGAGGTCAATGTCGCCCTGCACTTCCGAAGATGGCCGGGTCGGCGGGGTCAAAAGATCAAGTGCGGCCTGCGCTTCATCGCGATCCGCCTCGATTTCACCGGTAGCCAGCACCGCGTCGCGAAATATCGCGATCCGGCCTACGCGGGAATTGGGGTTCGCATGCAGCAAGGCATTCGCCGAAGCGTGCGCTGCATTCAACGCTCCAAGGTCTGACGCACTGGCACCGGAGTCGGATTTTTTGGGCTTGGCTGAATGGTCGGAACCATTGTTGCCATTATTCCCGTGGTTGCCGTTGTTGCCATTGCCAGAATTGTTGGTGTTTTTTGCAAGCGCCATTTCCGTTGAAAGCGTCACAGCACCAATGCTGATTGCTCCAACCAGCGCAAAACTGACACAGAATGCCCTTGCGATTTTCGATTGAACTAGATGCATCTCAAAGGCTCCTTTGCCGCGATTAGCGGTATGAGTTACGGACTGACCCGACGCAGAACACTTGGTGGGGGCAAAGCAGTCCCACGCCGGGGCCAATCAACGGTATTGGGGCCACAAATCAATTTCCGTGTCCCAACGTGGCTATATTGCACAGTGATTCTGAATCTCGCTGGAATACCCTGTTCACCCCTCGTTCACCGACGTATTCGTAAATTGCCAGAAGTTGAATCCGGAGTGTCCGCGATTGTGTTTCCAGTATTGGTTCCATGACTAAGTTCCTGCCCCTCGCCATCGTCATGTTTTGTCTGACTTCTTTGTCAGCGAAAGCAGCCGAGGTCAGAGAGCTGAACCAAGAAGAGATTCGTACCGTCGTAACCAGTGGCCAATCGCAAGATTTGGGATCGTTAATGAAGCTTGTTTCGGAATCGCTTGAGGGCGAATTGGTTGATGTGCGCAGCTTCATGGCTGGCGACATCTTCTTTCAACTGACGTTGCTGCGCGCTGATGGGTCGCTTGTTACGATCATTGTCGATGGCACCACCGGGGCACTGATGCCTGCCAATTCCGAACAGGCAAAGTCAATTCGGATTGCCGCCAAGGCCAACAACGCCAATTCTGGTGCCAACGCTCATGCCAATCCCAATAGTAATGCCGGGGGCAATGGCAACTCCGGCAACAACGGAAACGCTGGCGGAAATGGCGGCGGTAATGGTAATGGGAATGGGAACGGCAACAAGTAGCCGGCTTAAGAGCACCCCAAAGACCGGGCCCAAAATCGATGCGCATACTTTTAGTCGAAGATGAATTGATACTTAGCGACCAAATTCGTCAGGTTCTGAAATCAGAAAATTTCGCCGTCGACGTTGCCCATGATGGCGACGAAGGCGCTTTTCTTGGTGAAACGGAACCATATGATGCGATCGTTCTGGACATCGGGCTGCCGATGCGTGACGGGATTTCCGTTCTGAAATCCTGGCGCAGTCAGGGCATAAAAACTCCCGTCTTGATTCTGACCGCCCGCGGCGGCTGGTCGGAAAAAGTTGAGGGCCTGGATGCGGGTGCCGACGATTACCTTGTCAAACCCTTTCACATGGCCGAACTTTCGGCCCGTATCCGTGCCTTGATCCGCCGACAAGCCGGCCGCGCTGTTTCAACCTTTGAACGCGGAAATTTCTCGTTCGATCTGCGCAACAATCAAGCCAAAGTAGATGGCTATCCGGTTATTTTGACAGCGCAAGAAGTCATGGTCATTGCCTATTTGATCAACAACGCCGGGCGGCTTATTTCGCGGACCGAACTATCCGAACATGTTTATGCCTATGACGGCGACCGCGATTCCAATACGATTGCAGTATTCATCACGCGTTTGCGTAAAAAGCTGGGTGCCGACTTGATCCACACCGAACGCGGACGCGGCTACATGGTGTCGACGGAGTGAGCCACTCTTTACGCCGACGCGCCGTTCTGGGCGGGTTGGTATGGGCGACCCTCGCATTCGCGGGCGGTGGCTACACCCTGTATAGGGTCATGGATTCGGTGGTCATCAACCGATTTGACCAGAATCTTGCGGAAATCATGCTGCAGTTGGCGGCGGGTCTTGCCAACTCAGCCGATGACCGGTCGCAAATCTCGGTATATTTGCCCGACCCGGCCTATGGACGCCCGTATTCGGGTCGCTATTGGCAGGTCCAGGCAGCGGATGGTGAAGTCTGGAGTTCGCGGTCCTTGTTTGACTTCCTGTTGGATGCCAAACCAGTCGACACGGGACAATTCGAGTTCTGGGAACTTGAGGGGCCAAACGGAAAAGTCCGCGGCCTGACACGGCAGGTTGTATTGGACACCGGCCAGACATGGCAGCTTGCCGTCGCCAATTCGCTTTCAGAACTTGCCGCAGAGCGCAAACGCATTCGCGACAGCCTTACGATTGCGTTTGGCGTGCTGGGCGCGCTGGGCGTCGTTGCCGCAGCTTTCCTGACGTCGTTTTCGCTGCAGCCGCTGAACAAATTGCGTCAGGATGTCACGAACCGCTGGAATTCAGGGAAAAGGTTGTTGCCAAGCGACTATCCCGAAGAGGTTGCCCCTTTGGTAACCGATCTGAACGATTTGCTTGACAGAAACACAGCCATTTTGGAGCGCGCCAGACGCCGGGCCGCAGACATGGCCCATGCATTGAACACGCCGGTAGCGATCATGCGTAACGAGTTGGGCGCAATGCAAGCAGATGGGGTTAACGCCGAGCGTGCACAGGAAGCATTGGAGCGCATCGAATCTCAGATAGCCCGTTCGTTAAGCCGGGTCCGTTCGGCCAACAGCGGTGAAATCGCCGGCAATTCCGTGCCGGTTTCCGCCTCGCTGGAACGTCTGGGACGGGCGTTCCGAAGGCTGACGGAAGACAGCGGAAAAGTCCTGGACGTCGAATGCGATGCCCGCTTCGAAATTTTCATAGACCGCGAAGACCTTGAGGAAGCCCTTGGCAACATCATTGACAACGGTTTCAAATGGTGCCGGACGAAAGTGCGGGTTCGGGCCAGCGCTTTGGAAAATCTGGTTGCCATTACCATTGAAGACGATGGACCGGGCGTACCGGAAGTAAGCCACCGCGAAGCGTTGCGGGCGGGGGGAAGGCTGGACCACGCAACACCGGGCACCGGCTTGGGCTTGGCCATCGTCACAGATTTGGCGCAGGCCTATGGAGGCACGCTGGAATTGGGGGCGTCCGCGGATCTGAAGGGTCTGAGCGCTGTATTTACAATACCCGGTCGAATTCGCGGCGACTAGGCCTGCGTATGCACAGTGGCGGTTTCGGTTGAAACTTCCGCTTTGGACGCGTATCGCGCTGAAACCTATCCGGAATCGGGGAATGCAATGAAAAACTGGTGGCGCGGTGCAGTGACATATCAAATCTATCCGCGCTCATTTCAGGATTCGAACGGCGATGGCATCGGCGATTTGCCGGGGATTACGTCGCGGCTGGAATATGTGGCGGATTTGGGGGTCGATGCGATTTGGCTATCGCCGATTTTCACCTCGCCGATGGCCGATATGGGTTACGACGTCTCGGACTATAAAGGGATTGATCCTTTGTTCGGCACTTTGGCCGATTTTGATAATCTGGTCGCCAAAGCGCATAAACTGGGCCTGAAAGTGATTGTCGATCAGGTAATTTCGCACACATCCGACAAACACCCGTGGTTCTTGGAAAGCCGCGCCTCACGCGACAATGCCAGGGCGGATTGGTATGTCTGGGCAGAAACCAAGCCAGATGGATCACCGCCAACAAACTGGCTGTCAGCCTTTGGTGGGCCAGCATGGGAATGGGATGCGACACGCCGGCAGTATTATCTGCACAACTTTCTAGCCTCACAGCCAGATTTGAACTTTCACAATTTCGCGGTGCAAGACGCGCTGATCGACACGATGCGGTTTTGGCTGGAGCGCGGTGTGGACGGGTTTCGGCTGGATACCGTCAACTATTATTTCCACGACAAGATGCTGCGCGATAACCCGGCGCACGAACGGGACAGTCTACGGCCCGAGGTTAATCCGATTGAAATGCAGTATCACATGTTCTCCAAGAACCGCCCGGAAAATCTGGCGTTTCTGGAACGGTTCCGCGCCTTGCTGGATGAGTTTCCGGAACGGACGAGCGTTGGTGAGTTGGGCGATAGCCAGCGCGCAACCGAGTTGATGGCGCAATATACCAAGGGCGAAAAGCGCCTGCATTCGGCCTATTCGTTTGACATGTTGAGCCCGAATTTCAACGCCGGGTTTTTCCGCTCGCGCATCGAGGGTTTCTTTCAAGCGGCCCCTGACGCTTGGCCGGGCTGGAGTTTTTCCAACCATGATGTGATGCGGCACGTGACGCGCTGGCAGGGCTATTCCTACGATCAGGCGGCCTTGGCAAAATTGGCGGCGGCGATGTTGTTGTCGTTTGAAGGCTCGATTTATCTGTATCAAGGCGAGGAACTGGGGCTTGCCGAGACGGATATCGAGTATCACGAATTGACCGATCCGCCGGGGTTCAAGTTTTGGCCGGAATATAAAGGCCGCGATGGCTGCCGGACGCCGATGGTATGGACCGGCGGCAACGATTTTGCCGGCTTCAGTACGGTAAATCCGTGGTTGCCGGTGAAAGCGCCGCAAGCGGTTTTGAACGTCGCGGCGCAATCGGGCAAGGCTGGGTCGGTGTTGGAATTCTACAGGGCGATGCTGGCGTTTCGCAAATCGCGGCCTGCCATGATTGAAGGGCGGACTCGGTTCTTTGATACGCGCGAACCGGTGTTTGCGTTTCAACGCGGGGTTGGGAAGGGTGCGGTTTTGGCGGTGTTTAACCTGTCAAAGGACCGTGTGAGCATGACCGTTGCAGGCGCATCGACGGGCAAAGGCCCGACGCTAGGCGCAGTTTTGGCTGATGGAAAACTGGAACTTGGGCCAAACGGGTTTGCTTTGCTGGATTGCGCAGGTGAGGTTTCGGTCGGCTATTGAATGATCGATTGAATGCATTTTCGCACGCCAAGTCGATTGAGCCTGTCCCAGGCTTTGGACAGTTCGGCTTGGAAAAGCGGCTCGGTGGAGAGTAGCGATGGGAATATGTTCGTGAGGTTCAGGACCGCACCGACACCATTTTGCGATACGGCGACGATTTGATCTGCGGCTGGATCATTGACAGGTATGTCAACGCCTGCCTCGGTTTTGCCGAGGCTGGATTTCACGAAAGCTGCAACGGCCAAGATCAAGCCGGGACATTTTCGGTTGGAAGCCAGATTATCGGCAATTGTCGCCAAAATCCGTTGCGGAATTTTCTGTGAGGAATCGCTGGCGATCTGGTGCAGCGAGTGGCGGATGTTCGGGTTGGAATAGCGGTCAAATAACGATTGCACGTAGGTATCCAAATCCTGCCCTTCGGGCTGGCGTACCGTTGGGATGATTTCAAGCGCCCAAAGGTAGCGCACGAAATGCGACAAATCCGGATCATTGATCGCTTCATGGATCGTGCCCAGACCCAAGAGTCGGCCGAGCCAAGCCAAGGCACTGTGGCTGCCATTCAGCAACCGCAGTTTCATGGTTTCAAAGGGCGCCACATCCCGCACCATCTGCACGCCGACGCTTTCGAATTTTGGCCGGATGGCACCCACAAAATCGTCCTCTATAACCCATTGGCGGAAAGGTTCGCAGGTGACCAGCGCGGCGTCTTGCTTGCCGGCAAGGCGATAGAATTCGGTGTGATCGGCTTCGGTTGTAGCCGGGACGATGCGGTCTACCATGCAAGACGGGAACCGGCATTCACGGGCAATCCAGTCTGCCAAATCGGGTTGCTTGAGCGCGGCAAAATCGAGAACAAGCTGGCGGGTCAACTTGCCGTTAGCCGGGAGATTGTCGCAGCTGAGGACCGTGAACGGGTCGAATCCGGCGGATTTTCGGAGCGACAACCCGCGAACGATCAGGCCGATTGCGGTGGTTGCGCGGAGGTTGGAGAGGTCGTGCTGGATCTCCGGGTTGCTTTGATCAAGACGCCCGGTTGCGGGTAATCGGCAGTAACCTTTTTCGGTAATTGTCAAAGTAACCAAAAATGTTTCACGTGAAACAATTCGTTCGATGGTTTCTTCATAGTCTTCACCAATAAATAATGACTTATTAATGATAGTTAATTCTTTAATAATACTTTGATCTATATGCTTTTCCATGACATGCGTGTGATACTTACTGTCAATCAACATATCGCGCGTTTTTGGTGACTTCATACTAACGCCAGTAATTTCCCAAGGTTCGTCAGTGCCAAGCGCGGCTTCCTGCACATAAAGCGCCCCGTGGGCCCGAAAAAACGCCCCGAGTCCGAGGTGCACGATCCGGCGTGTATTGGGGGAATTGTGTGTTGGTGCATCGTTCGCCATGATGTAGTTTGGCACAGAAACGCGAATTTGCGGAGCGTTGAGTTTGGCATCACGGTTGGACGACGCGGCGCGGGCGGGTTGGATGTATTACGTCGCAGGCCGCACGCAAGACGAAATTGCGGCGGCGATGAGCATTTCACGGCAATCAGCGCAGAGACTGGTTTCGTTGGCAGTCAGCGAACGTCTGGTAAAAGTGCGGCTCGACCATCCGATTGCGCAATGTCTGGAATTGGCCGAAGCGCTGAAGACCAAGTTCAGCCTCAAATTCTGTGAAATTGTGCCCAGCGATCCGATGGCCTACTCCGCCGCGGTTGGAATTGCCGAAGCGGGTGCGGTAGAGATTGAACGATGGCTGCGTTCGCCCGATCCGATAGTGATGGCGATTGGCACCGGGCGAACCTTGAAGGCTGCTGTGGACCAATTGCCGAATATGTCGTGCCCGCAACACAAGATCGTTTCGCTTACCGGGAACATCGGGCCGGACGGGTCGGCGGCATATTACAACGTAATTTTCTCGATGGCCGAGCAGGTGCAGGCACGGCATTTTCCGATGTTGCTGCCGGTTTATGTTTCAAGCCAAGAAGAACGGGAGATTTTGCATCAGCAGCCGATGATCCGAAATTCGATTGCGCTGGCTAAAGCGGCGGATGTGGTTTTTGTCGGCATCGGCGACGTCGGTTTGGACGCACCGCTGTGCCGGGATGGATTTGTTAGCCGAGAAGAAATGGCCAAGCTGGTGGCCGACGGCGCGACTGGCGAAATTTGTGGCTGGTTGTTTGACGAATATGGCCATTTGGTCCAGGGCAGCATCAATGCCCGTGTCGCCTCGGTGCCGATCTTGCGTGACAAGAAGGTGCCGGTGATTGCCCTGGGCATGGGTCAACACAAGCACAAGGCCATTCGAGCGGCGCTGCGGTCGGGTTTGGTCAACGGTGTCATCACGGACGAGACTGCTGCCCGATTCGCCTTGGAAAGTTGAAAACGGCGCTGTCGCCGGTCGAAATCCGACGAAATCCGCAACAAACTGCGCCAATAGGTCGCAATTTTAGTTGACGCCGGAGAATCTTTCAGCGATTATTTGCCCATAAACTTAGCAAATGCTCATTTCCTGGGAGGAAAACAATGAGATTGAAGTTCGCATTCTTGGGTGCGGCGTCGGCGCTTATCATGGCGTCGAGCGCTTTTGCCCAGACGACCATCACCGTCGCCACCGTGAACAACGACGACATGGTCCGTATGCAGGGCCTGATGGACGACTTCTATGCCAAGAACCCCGACATCAAAGTCGAATGGGTCACGCTGGAAGAAAACATCCTGCGCCAGAACGTCACGGCTGATATCGCCACCGGCGGTGGCCAGTATGATGTGATTACGATCGGCACCTATGAAGTTCCGATCTGGGGCAAGCAGGGCTGGCTGGAAAGCCTGAACGACCTGCCCGCCGACTATGACATTGACGACCTGCTGCCGGCCATCCGCGGCGGCCTGACGGTTGACGGCAACCTCTACGCTTCGCCCTTCTATGGCGAATCGTCCTTTGTGAACTACCGCAAAGACCTGGCCGAAAAGGCTGGCATCACCATCCCGGACGCACCGACCTGGGACGACATCAAGGCCGCTGCGGCCGCGATGACCGACACCGAGGCCGGCATCTATGGCATTTGCCTGCGTGGCAAGGCCGGCTGGGGCGAGAATATGGCCTTCCTGACCACCATGGCGAACAGCTATGGTGCGCGCTGGTTCGATGAAAACTGGGTTCCTCAGTTCGACCAGCCGGAATGGAAAGCCGTGATGACAGATTACGTCGACATGCTGACCAAATACGGTCCGCCGGGCGCTTCCAACAACGGCTATAACGAGAACCTGACATTGTCGCTGCAAGGCAAGTGCGCCATGCGGATGGATGCCACCGTTTCGGCCGGCCAGTTGACCGACCCCGCGCAGTCCGAGTTTGCTGACAAAGTCGGCTTCGCTCTGGCCCCCGACATGGGCCTTGGCAAACGTGCGAACTGGCTCTGGGCCTGGTCGTTGGCCATCCCGGCGTCGTCTGACGCAAAGGACGCGGCCAAGACCTTCGTGAACTGGGCGACCAACAAGGACTATCTGGCTCTTGTCGCGTCCAAAACCGGCTGGGCCAGCGCTCCTCCGGGCACACGCACCTCGCTCTATGCCAACCCGGAGTATGCGGCGCTGCCGTTTGCCAAGATGACGATCGACTCGATCAACGCGGCAGATCCGACCAATCCGACTGTCAAGCCGGTGCCCTATACCGGCGTCCAGTTCGTGGCGATCCCCGAGTTTGCGGGTCTTGCAACCTCGGTTGGCGAAATCTTCTCGGCCGCCTTGGCCGGTCAGAAGACGGTAGATGAAGCGCTAGCTGAAGCCCAAGCTTTGGCAACCGAAGAAATGACCTCTGCCGGTTACATCAAGTAAAACTGTTGGCGCCGGAGCTTGCGCCATTGCGGCGGCCACGGGCAACGCGC
>JANMOK010000370.1:0-7817 GCA_031369165.1 Paracoccaceae bacterium | reverse complement strand
GACCGCGAACGGGTGGAGCATTTGTTTGGGTTGTATGAGGCGATGGTGGCACCGTTGTTGGCGGGTAAGGGCAAGCGGGGGCGGCGGAGGTAGGGGAAGGGGGCCCCGGATCAAGTCCGGGGCAGCGAGGCAGGGGAAGGTGCGGCGTGGTGCTCGCGCAGAAGATGGTGCGCAAGATGCGCACCCTACAGGTGGCACAAACACAGGTCTGGCACTTGGCAATTCGCCACACACCCTTGCACGTCTGTCGCGGGATACGTATGTGATGCCAGCAGCTAACCGGGCGGGACAAACACATGGCACGAACCAATCCGTTTCAATTTGCCCAGCAGGTGCGTTCGGAAGTTGCCAAGGTTGTATGGCCGTCGCGCAAGGAAGTTATTCTGACCACCTCGATGGTGGCGATTATGGCGACACTGGCGGCAATATTCTTTTTTCTGATCGACCAGATCGTCAGGTTCGGGCTTGAGACAATTCTGGGCGTCGCCTCTTGATTTGACCGGGCCTGGCCGCTAAGAGCGGCGGACCTAACAGAACAGGGGCGTGCTTCGATTCGGATGCGCGCTCTGTCTGTTTGAAAAGACTGGGCCTAACCGCCTGATAAGACGAGCAAATATGCGACCCGGTCGCCAACAGCAAGGTAACAGGCACAATGGCCAAGCGCTGGTATTCGGTCCATGTCCTCTCGAATTTCGAGAAGAAGGTGGCTGAATCGATAAGAGAATCTGCGGCGCAGGCTGGTCTGTCCGACGAGATCGAGCAGGTATTGGTGCCAACCGAAGAAGTGCTGGAGATCCGCAAGGGCAAGAAAGTGCAGACCGAGCGGCGCTTCATGCCGGGCTATGTGCTGGTGCGGATGGAAATGACCGACCGGGCCTATCACCTGATCAACGGCACCAATCGGGTCACCGGGTTTTTAGGGCCGCAAGGCAAGCCGTCGCCACTGCGCGATGCCGAAGTTGCCCGGCTGATCGACCAGGTTGAAGAGGGGCTGGAGAAACCACGCACCCTGATCACGTTTGATATTGGCGAGAATGTCACGGTCACCGACGGGCCGTTTGAAGGCTTCTCGGGCCAGGTTGAAGAAGTCGATGAAGAGCAGTCGCGCCTGAAAGTCAGCGTGTCGATTTTTGGCCGGGCGACCCCGGTCGAGCTGGAATTCACTCAGGTCAGCAAGCTGGCCTGAGCGTCTTGTGGGAGGCCGCGGCGTCGCGTCGCCAAAGCCAGACCACGCCACAACGTCTTGAAGGGCGCGCCCTTTCGGACAGGAAACATAGGAGGCCGATATGGCCAAGAAGATTGCAGGGCAGTTGAAGCTGCAAGTGCCTGCGGGGGCGGCCAAGCCATCCCCACCCGTCGGCCCGGCTTTGGGTCAACGCGGGTTGAATATCATGGAGTTCTGCAAGGCGTTCAACGCCAAAACGCAGGATATGGAGCCGGGTGCACCGTGCCCGACGATCATTACGTACTATGTCGACAAGTCCTTCTCGATGGAAATCAAAACGCCGCCGGCGTCGTATTTTCTGAAGAAAGCGGCGAAACTGGCGTCGGCGTCCAAACGTCCGGGCCGCGATTTTGCCGGGTCGGTGACGGTGGCGCAGGTGCGGGAAATTGCGCTGGCCAAGATGAAAGACCTGAACGCCAATGACGTGGATGCGGCGATGCTGACGATTGTCGGCTCGGCACGCTCCATGGGCATCGAAGTGAAGGGTTGAGCATCATGGCAAAAATGGGAAAACGAACTGTCAAGGCGCGGGCGGATTTTGCAGGCAAGATGAACCTGTCGGTTCAGGCGGCGGTGGCGTTGATCAAATCGAACGCGACCGCGAAGTTTGACGAGACGGTTGAGATTGCGATGAACCTGGGCGTCGATCCGCGCCATGCCGACCAGATGGTGCGCGGCGTTGTGACTTTGCCCAACGGCACCGGCAAAACGGTGCGGGTGGCGGTGTTCGCCAAAGGGCCGAAGGCAGATGAGGCCAAGGCTGCGGGTGCGGATATTGTTGGCGCGGAAGACCTGATGGAAACCATTCAGGCGGGCAAGATCGAATTTGATCGCTGCATCGCCACGCCCGATATGATGGGGATTGTCGGTCGATTGGGCAAAATTTTGGGCCCGCGTAACCTGATGCCGAACCCGCGGGTTGGCACGGTGACGATGGACGTGAAAGCGGCCATTGAGGCGGCCAAAGGCGGCGAAGTGCAGTTCAAGGCTGAAAAAGCCGGTGTGGTGCATGCTGGCGTTGGCAAAGCCAGCTTCAGCGAAGCCAAGCTGGTTGAGAATGTCAAAGCGTTTGTGTCAGCTGTGAACAAGGCCAAACCGGCGGGTGCCAAGGGCACGTATCTGAAAAAAATCGCTTTGAGCTCGACCATGGGCCCGGGCGTGACGGTTGAAATCGCCAACGCGGTTTCGGCTGAATAGGAATGTGGCCGGGGGAAACCCCGGCGCATGATCTGGGGGCAACCCCAGAACTGTCCGAGACGGTGGGTGCCTTCAGGGGCTTAATCTCCTGCCTGAGACGGGACGCGGAAAAGGCCCATGAGGCACCTGCCTCGGGTGGTTTTGGACGGCCCGTAAGGACCGAGACGCCGGGGATTTTCTCCGGTGAAACTGAGCCGGAAGGGGTGACCCTTCCATAAACTGGAGCAAAACTGTGGATAGAGCCCAAAAAGAAGCAGTGGTCGGGGAACTCGGCCAAATCTTCGCGGACTCTGGTGTCGTCGTGGTTGCACACTACGCCGGTCTTACGGTTGCGCAGATGACAGATTTCCGGACCCGCATGCGCGAAGCAGGCGGTTCGGTTCGTGTCGCCAAAAACAGGCTCGCCAAAATCGCCCTCGAAGGCACGCAAGTTGCTAGCATTGCGTCGCTGCTCAAGGGTCAGACTGTAATTGCCTATTCGGTGGACCCGGTGGCAGCCGCGAAAGTTGCGGATGCCTATGCCAAGATCAACGACAAGCTCGTGATTCTTGGCGGGGCCATGGGCAGTTCCGCTCTGGACAAGGCCGGTGTGAAAGCCGTCGCCTCGATGCCAAGCCGTGAGGAGCTTATCGCTTCGCTGGTTGCGGCCATCGGTGCGCCTGCTGCCAACCTGGCTGCGGCGATTGGTGCGCCTGCCTCAAATATCGCGTCGATTCTTTCGACCATCGAGGACAGGGCAGCCTGAAGTCTGAAACGCAATCATGACCGGTTTGGCGTCAGCAACGCGAAACTGGAAACACACTTTAACGGATAGAGAAACAAACAAATGGCTGACATTAAAAAACTTGCCGAACAGATCGTCGCGCTGACGCTTCTGGAAGCTGCACAGTTGAAACAAGTGCTGAAAGACGACTACGGCATCGAGCCCGCTGCTGGCGGCGCGATGATGGTTGCTGGTCCGGCTGCTGCACCTGCGGAAGCTGCGGAAGAAAAAACCGAATTCGACGTCATCCTCGTCGAAGCCGGCGCTTCCAAGATCAATGTGATCAAAGAAGTCCGCGCTATAACCAGCCTTGGCTTGAAAGAAGCCAAAGACCTGGTCGAAGCCGGTGGCAAAGCGGTAAAAGAAGGCGTGAACAAAGCCGAAGCCGAGGCTCTGAAAAAGAAACTCGAAGACGCTGGTGCCAAAGTCGAGCTGAGATAAGACCCGTGCGGCCAATCGGTCGCATCAAAAAACAAGGCTGGATTGGCTTAATTGCCGGTCCAGCTTCTTGCGTCTCTCACAGGGCCTGAATTCAGACCCTTTGAAAGGCGCAGGTGATCCGGCAGGGCGCATTGGGAACGCGTTCGAGAATGGGATCATCTGAACCCGCACCGCCACGGCATGCTGTCCCAAGCAACGCCAAGGCAGAGCAACGAAGGTATACACGAGCATGGCTCAGACATTTTCCGGTCGTAAGCGCATTCGCAAATTCTACGGCAAAATCCGCGAAGTCGCAAAGATGCCGAACCTTATTGAGGTTCAGAAAAGCTCTTACGACCTGTTTTTGAATTCGGGTGATAAACCGACTCCGTCGGACGATTCGGGCATTCAAGGCGTTTTCAAATCGGTATTTCCGATCAAGGATTTCAACGAAACATCCGTGTTGGAATTCGTGAAATACGAGCTGGAAGCACCGAAATATGACGTTGAGGAATGCCAACAACGCGACATGACTTATGCCGCCCCTTTGAAGGTAACGCTGCGTCTGATCGTGTTTGAAGTCGATGAAGTGACCGGCGCGCGGTCGGTCAAAGACATCAAGGAACAAGACGTCTACATGGGCGACATGCCCCTGATGACCGATAACGGCACGTTCGTTGTCAACGGCACCGAGCGGGTCATCGTTTCCCAGATGCACCGCAGCCCCGGCGTGTTTTTTGACCATGACCGTGGCAAGACTCACTCCAGCGGTAAACTTTTGTTCGCCAGCCGGATCATTCCCTATCGCGGTTCGTGGCTGGACTTTGAATTTGACGCCAAGGATCTGGTGTTCGCCCGCATCGACCGCCGCCGCAAACTGCCGGTGACGACGCTGCTGTATTGCCTTGGCATGGACCAAGAAGCGATCATGGACGCCTATTACAAATCCGTCGCTTACAAGCACCACAAAAAAGGTTGGGCGACCGCGTTCTTCCCCGAGCGTATTCGCGGCAACAAGCCGACCTATGACATCGTTGATGCAAAAACGGGCGAAGTGATTGCTGAAGCCGGCAAAAAAGTGACGCCGCGCACGGTGAAAGAACTGATCGACAGCGGCAAAGTCAAAGAAATAGTTGTGCCGTTTGAAGCGATTGTCGGGCGCTATGCCGCCAAGGACATGATCAACGAAACGACTGGCGAGATTTGGGTCGAAGCCGGCGACGAGCTGACGCAGGAAAAAGACAAAGAAGGCAAAGTTACCGGCGGCACGCTGAAAAAGCTGATCGACAATGGGGTGAAAGACATCCCGACGCTGGACATCGATAACATCAACGTCGGCGGCTATATCCGATCAACGATGCAGGCCGACAAGAACTTGAACCGCGACACCGCTTTGCTCGACATCTATCGCGTCATGCGTCCGGGCGAGCCGCCGACGGTGGAAGCCGCCAGCCAGTTGTTTGACACGCTCTTTTTTGATTCCGAACGCTATGATCTGTCTGCCGTTGGCCGTGTAAAAATGAACATGCGGCTTGATCTGGATGCCGAAGATACCGTGCGCACCCTGCGCAAGGACGACATTATTGCTGTGGTCAAGGCGCTGGTCGAATTGCGCGATGGCAAGGGTGAAGTTGACGACATCGACCATCTTGGTAACCGGCGGGTGCGTTCGGTTGGCGAGTTGATGGAGAACCAGTATCGCGTTGGTTTGTTGCGGATGGAGCGGGCGATCAAGGAGCGGATGTCGTCGGTCGAGATCGACACGGTGATGCCGCAGGATTTGATCAACGCCAAACCGGCAGCGGCGGCGGTGCGGGAATTCTTTGGCTCCTCGCAATTGAGCCAGTTCATGGACCAGACCAACCCGTTGTCGGAAGTGACGCATAAACGTCGCTTGTCCGCGCTTGGGCCGGGCGGTTTGACCCGCGAACGTGCGGGCTTTGAAGTGCGCGACGTGCATCCGACCCATTATGGCCGGATGTGCCCGATTGAAACGCCCGAGGGGCCGAACATCGGTCTGATCAACTCGCTGGCGTCGTTCGCGCGGGTGAACAAATACGGCTTTATCGAAACGCCGTATCGCAAAGTGATCAAGGGCAAAGTTACCGACACGGTTCAATACATGTCGGCGACCGAAGAGATGCGCTATACGGTGGCGCAGGCCAACGCGCAGTTGGATGCTGACGGGCGGTTCGTCAATGAACTGGCTTCGACCCGTAAGGGTGGCGAGTTCATGCTGAACGCGCCGGAAAACATCGACTATATCGACGTTTCGCCGAAACAGTTGGTGTCGATTGCCGCATCGCTGATTCCGTTCCTTGAAAACGACGACGCCAACCGGGCGTTGATGGGATCAAACATGCAACGGCAAGCGGTGCCTTTGGTGAAAGCCGAAGCGCCGTTCGTGGGCACGGGCATTGAAGAGATTGTGGCGCGGGATTCGGGTGCTGCGATCACCGCGCGACGCGCCGGTATAATCGACCAGGTTGACGCCATGCGCATTGTTGTGCGGGCGACCGAAGATGTGGCGCCGGGCGATCCGGGTGTTGATATCTATCGGTTGCGCAAGTTCCAGCGGAGCAACCAGAACACCTGCATCAACCAGCGTCCGCTGGTCAAGGTGGGTGACAAGGTGACCAAAGGCGAAGTTGTGGCCGATGGTCCGTCAACCGACTTGGGCGAATTGGCCTTGGGCAAGAACGTGCTGGTCGCGTTCATGCCGTGGAATGGCTATAACTATGAAGACTCGATTCTGATTTCCGAACGTGTGGCCAAAGACGACGTTTTCACCTCGATCCATATCGAGGAATTCGAAGTCGCCGCACGCGACACGAAACTGGGGCCGGAAGAGATTACCCGCGACATTCCGAACGTCGGCGAGGAAGCCTTGCGCAACCTTGACGAAGCAGGGATCGTCTATATCGGTGCCGAAGTTGGGCCTGCGGATATTCTGGTGGGCAAAATCACGCCAAAAGGCGAAAGCCCGATGACGCCGGAAGAAAAACTGCTTCGCGCCATATTTGGTGAGAAAGCATCCGACGTGCGTGACACGTCCTTGCGACTACCACCGGGCGACTATGGCACGGTTGTGGAAGTGCGGGTGTTCAACCGGCACGGCGTGGATAAAGACGAGCGGGCTTTGCAGATCGAGCGCGAAGAAGTCGAGCGTCTGTCGCGAGACCGTGACGACGAGTTGACGATTTTGGACCGCAACATCTATTCGCGTTTGCGCGAAATGATCTTCGGAAAAAAGGCCGTCAAAGGCCCGAAAGGCGTCAAAGCCAATGCAGTGATCGACGAAGAACTGCTGGGCACGCTGTCGCGTGGCCAGTGGTGGCAGTTGGCGCTGGGCGACGAGAAAGGCGCGGCCGGTGTTGAGGCGTTGAATGCACAATACGAGTTGCAGAAACGTGCTTTGGACCGTCGGTTTGAGGACAAGGTGGAAAAAGTGCGCCGGGGCGACGATCTGCCGCCGGGCGTAATGAAAATGGTCAAGGTCTATATCGCGGTGAAGCGCAAGCTGCAGCCGGGTGACAAGATGGCCGGTCGTCACGGCAACAAAGGCGTGGTGTCCAAAGTGGTGCCCGACGAGGATATGCCATTCCTTGCCGACGGCACCCATGTCGACTTGGTGCTGAACCCGCTGGGCGTGCCAAGCCGCATGAACGTCGGCCAGATTCTGGAAACCCATATGGGCTGGGCCGCGCGTGGCTTGGGCAAATCAATCGACATCGCGCTGAAAGAGTTCCGTCGTTCCGGCGATATGACTCCGGTGCGCGATGCGATGAAGTTTGCCTATGGTGACGAAACCTATCGTGACGCGACCAAGGGCATGTCTGATGCGGAACTTATCGAAGCGGCGGGCAATGTCACCGAAGGCGTGCCGATTGCGACGCCGGTGTTTGACGGGGCCAAGGAAGCCGACGTCAACGAAGCTTTGACCAAGGCGGGCTTTGCCACCTCGGGTCAGTCGACATTGTTTGACGGCCGCACGGGTGAGCAGTTTGCCCGCCCGGTGACGGTGGGCATCAAATATCTGCTGAAACTGCACCATCTGGTGGACGACAAGATCCACGCGCGTTCAACCGGACCTTACAGCTTGGTGACGCAGCAGCCGTTGGGCGGCAAGGCCCAGTTCGGTGGACAGCGGTTTGGCGAGATGGAAGTCTGGGCGCTGGAAGCATATGGCGCAGCCTACACGCTGCAAGAGAT
>JANMOK010000368.1:0-4112 GCA_031369165.1 Paracoccaceae bacterium | reverse complement strand
CGTCGCGGTGCTGATGGCCCTATCGCTCACTATCGGCATGGTTTCGGGCGGAATCATGGGCTACTTCAACGGCTTGCTGGTGACGCGCCTGCGGCTGCCACCGTTCATCGTCACTCTCGCCACGCTCTATATCTTTGCCGCGATCAAGCTGTGGTATTCCAAGTCGGAATCGATCCGCGCCACCGATACCGAAGTGATCGCGCCCAAGCTGATCTTCTTTGGCCACAAGCTGGCGCCTTTCGGCTTTGTCATCACCTATGGCGGCATCGCGTTCATCCTGCTGGCGGTCCTGATGTGGTACATGCTCAACCGCACCGCCTGGGGTCGCCACGTTCATGCCGTCGGCGACGATCCAGATGCGGCGCTTATGGCCGGCATCCAGACCGACCGGGTGCTGCGCTCGGTCTACACCGTCGCCGGCTTCATCTGCGCCTTTGCCGCCATCGTGCTGATTGGCCGTGTCGGCGGCACGGTCACGCCGCTGGCGGGCGTAACCGCCAACCTTGATTCGATCACCGCCGTGGTGATCGGCGGCACCTCGCTGTTTGGCGGCCGCGGCTCGATTGTCGGTTCGGTGCTCGGAGCCATCATCGTCGGCGTGTTCCGCAACGGCCTGTCGCTGTCGGGCGTCGATGTGCTGTGGCAAGACTTTACCGTCGGCATTCTGATCATCGCCGCCGTTGCAATCGACCAATGGGTCAGAAAGGCATCCTCATGACCGAGCCCGTCCTCACCGCTCGCAACATGGTCAAACGTTACGGCCATGTCATCGCGCTCGACCATTGCGATTTCGAGCTTTATCCAAGTGAAATCCTCGCTGTCATCGGTGACAACGGTGCCGGGAAATCAACCCTGATCAAGGCGATTTCCGGCGCCGTCAGGCCCGACGAGGGCACGATCACGCTGGACGGCAAAGAGGTGAATTTTCATTCGCCGCTCGATGGCCGCGAAGCGGGAATCGAAACCGTCTACCAGAACCTCGCTTTGTCACCGGCGCTGTCGATTTCCGACAACATGTTTTTGGGCCGCGAAATCCGCAAACCCGGCATCCTCGGCCAATACTTCCGCCTTCTCGACCGCGCCGAGATGGAAAAACGCGCCCGCGCCAAGCTGACCGAACTGGGCCTGATGACCATCCAGAACATCGCCCAGGCGGTTGAAACCCTGTCGGGCGGCCAGCGCCAGGGCGTCGCCGTCGCCCGCGCCGCTGCCTTCGCCACCAAACTTGTCATCATGGACGAACCGACGGCGGCCTTGGGCGTCAAGGAAAGCCGCCGGGTTCTGGAACTGATGCTCGATGTCAAATCGCGCGGCATGCCGATCATCCTGATCAGCCACAACATGCCGCACGTGTTCGAGGTCGCCGACCGTATCCACATCCACCGGCTTGGCAAACGGCTCTGCGTCATAAATCCCAAAGACTATTCAATGTCCGACGCGGTGGCCTTCATGACCGGCGCAAAAGTGCCGCCCGAGGCGCTGGCGGCATGATCGCAGAACTGGCAGCGCGAATCAGCGCTGCCGCTTCCGACAAGCCTAAATTCCTCGTCGGCATCTTCGGCCCACCAGCCTCGGGCAAATCCACGCTGGCCACCGATCTCGAAACCGCCCTCGGGGCAGAAGCCATCGCCGTGCCGATGGACGGCTTCCACCTCGACGATAGCATCCTCATCGCCCGAGGCCACAGTGCCCGCAAAGGCGCACCCCACACGTTCGACCCCGCAGGCTATCGCGCCCTGCTGGAACGCATCAAATCCGGCGAAGCCGACGTCTATTTCCCCACCTTCGACCGCAGCCTCGAACTCTCCCGCAATGCCGCCCGCGTCGTCACAACCGACCAACGCATCATCCTCGCCGAAGGCAACTACCTGCTGCTCGACCAACCGCTCTGGCGCGACCTCAAACCGCTGTTCGACCTCACCATCGGCCTGCGGGTTTCGGCTGAGGAACTGGAAACCCGCCTGATCGAACGCTGGCGCGTCCACGGCAAAACGCCGGAAGCGGCCCGCGAATGGATCACGTCCAACGACATGCCGAATATCAAAACAGTGATCGAAGGCTCGATGGAGCCCGATGTTTGGGTTGAAAATTACACATAGGAAGGCTGCTCGGCACCCATTACTCAATGCTCTCCGCAAGAGGGTTGCATCCGGCCGCTTCCGCCTAAAACAAACCGACCGGTCGGTACATTAATATGGCTTGTCCTTCGCACTTGCAGCACAAGTCGAGGCGATTTGGCTGAAATGTCGCTCTTTCCTAAATCCAAATCGTGTGCACGCCCGGTGCACGCTTTGTGCACGCCCGGTGCACAGCAAATTTACGTTAACTTACCCCGGCATGGTGCAGCGCAACATAAGAAACTTGGCGCGGTCAGACGATCTCCGACATCTTTACCGCTCGCCCTTCAGCCACCGATTTCAGCGCCGCTTCGGCCAAGGCCAGGGCGATCATCCCGTCCTTGCCGTTCGGCGATGGCTTCTTGTTCTTGGTCACCACGTCAATAAACGCAGCAATTTCAGCAGCATAGGCTTCGGTGTAGCGGGTCATGAAGAAATTGTGCAGCGGCGGTCTAGTATAGCCGTCGGCATTCGCCAATTCGATAGACACCGGGCGTTGATTTTCCGCCGAAATCGACCCTTTTGAGCCATGCACCTCAACCCTCTGGTCATAGCCATAGCTGGCGCGGCGGGTGTTGGAAATCGTGCAATGCTTGCCGCTTTTCGTGGTCAAAACCACAGATACGCTATCAAAATCTCCAAGCTTTCCAATGGCTTTGTCGGTCAGCACCGAAGCCGAAGCATAGACCGTCGCCACTTCTTCGCCCAACAGAAACCGAGCCATGTCAAAGTCGTGGATGGTCATGTCGCGCAAAATCCCGCCAGATACCTTGATATACTCCGTCGGCGGCGCGCCCGGATCACGGCTGATGATCTGCACCATCTCGACTTCGCCAATCTTGCCCGCATCAATCGCCGCCCGAACAGCCCCAAAATGCGGGTCAAACCGGCGGTTGAACCCCACCATCAGCTTGCCCTTGTGCTTTTTCACCACCTCAAGGCAGTCCTTAACCCGTTGAAGATTAAGGTCAATCGGCTTCTCGCAGAACACCGCTTTGCCGGCTTTGACAAAGCGTTCGATCAAATCGGCATGCGTGTTTGTCGGCGTGCAGATGACGACAGCGTCAATATCCTTGGCCGCCTCAATCGCCTCTATGGTCCTGATTTCACAGCCATATTGCTTGGCAATCGCCTTGGCCGCGTCGGCAAAAGCATCGGCGACTGCCACCAGCTTGGCTCCAGTATCGCTTGAAACTGCTTTCGCGTGTACCTTGCCAATGCGCCCTGCACCCAGCAGGCCAAATCTTACCGTCATCTCGATAGTCTCCGTTATATATTGATGTTACGCGGCCCCGGCATATTCCGGTGCCGTCTTGGCCCCGGTGATATAGGCGACAATATCCTGTCCGTCAGTATCGGCCTTGTTCAGGTTGGCGACGATCCGCCCACGGCGGAACACGATAATCCGATCAGCCAGATCAAACACCTGCCGCATATTGTGCGAAATCAGGATCAGCGGCTCGCCGTTGGCCTTCAAGGTCCGCACGATATTCTCAACCTGCGCCGTCTCTTGCACGCCCAAAGCCGCCGTCGGTTCGTCCATGATGATCAGCTTCGACGCAAACGTCGCCGTCCGTGCTATCGCCACGCACTGCCTTTGCCCGCCCGACATGTTGCGGATGGTGTTGGACAGATTGGGAATTTTCACCGCCGTGCGTTTCAGCGCCGCCTCGGTCGCCACCCGCATCGCCTTGCGATCCAGTATCGAGAACGGCCCAAGATTCAGCCAAATCTTCTCGCGCCCCAAAAACAGGTTCGAAGGCACGTCCAGATCGTCGGCCAGCGCCAAATTCTGGAACACCGTCTCGATCCCTGCCTCGCGCGCGTCCAGCGGTCCGGCGAAAGAAACCTCCTTGCCGTCGAACCAGACCTTGCCGCTGCTGCGCTGCTCGACCCCGGTTATCTGGCGCACAAAGGTCGATTTTCCAGCACCATTGTCGCCCATGATTGCCACATGTTCGCCGTTGCGCAGTTCAAAGTCTGCGTCTTGCAGCG